>CAZUFQ010000459.1:0-5991 GCA_964618735.1 uncultured Enterobacteriaceae bacterium | reverse complement strand
CCGGCGGCGCTTTACCGCCAGGATTAAACGCTCGTTGGGCGGCCGGGGGTTTCGCCCGGGGCTTCTGCAAGGCAAGACGCTCGGCGTCGTGGGGCTGGGCGGCTTCGGTTCAGACGCCGCCCGGCTGGCCAAAGCCCTCGGCATGTGGGTGATCGCCACGCGACGTTCGGCTATAACGGCCCAGCACCAGACCCAAGGCGTCGATGAACTGCTGCCTGCGTCCGCTCTGCCGACGCTTTTGGAACGCAGCGACTTTGTCGCCATCTGTGCGCAGTGGACGCCAGAAACGGATAAACTGATCGGCGAGGCGGAACTGCGGTGCATGAAGTCAAGCGCCTACTTGATCAATGTCGCTCGCGGCGAGTTGATTGGCCAAGAGGCCCTGATCACAGCTCTGCGCGAGAGGCGCATCGCCGGCGCGGCGCTGGATGTCTACGCTGGTGAATTCACTGGGCCGCCGCCGGAGGAACTCTGGCAATTGCCCAACGTCGTGATTACTCCCCACACCTCAGTGGGGACCGATGTGCAGCACGCTCGTGGTCTCGAATTGTTCTGTGAAAATCTGCGGCGCTACCTCAAAGGCGAACCGCTGATCAATGTGCTCGACTGGGAGCGTGGCTATTGAGTACTTTTAACTTGGTGTCGAAGAAACCAAGAAAGCAAGGTTATTCCTGCAATGTTCATAGGAGGAGACTGAACATGGATTTGAAAGTGATCCGCAAGCAATTCACCGATAAGAGCACGATTGGTGATCTTTTCGTCAATGACCAATTTGAATGCTTTACCCTTGAAGATGTCGTTCGGCCCATTAAAATCAAGGGAATGACAGCCATTCCCGCCGGTATGTACGAGGTCGTTATCAACTTCTCCGCCCGTTTCAACAAACTCCTCCCGTTGCTGTTGAACGTCCCAAACTTTGATGGCATCCGCATTCATCCAGGCAACACAGACAAAGATACGGAAGGTTGTATCCTTGTTGGCCAAACGAAAAATGTGGATTTTATTGGCAGCAGTCGCGTCGCCTTCGCGGCCCTCTTCAACAAACTGCAAGCTGCTGCAGCCCAAGAAAAGATTTTTATCACCATCACCGAAGAGCGCCCTTGAGGCAATTAGTCGCCGTAACCGCTAGAGAAACACGGCAAGTAATTAAGGAGGGGGAACTTCATGCCAGGTCCATTAGCTGGAATCAGAGTGCTAGATTTTGGCCGCGCTGCTGTCGGTCCAGTGTCGGCGCAGTATTTGGGCTTTCTCGGCGCTGACGTGATCAAGATTGAACCGCCGGAGGGCGACCCGGTGCGCAACGTCGCCACGTTCAGGAAAGGCATGGGCACGACGTTTCTAGGCAACAATCTCACCAAACGCGGCATCATGCTCGACCTGAAAAAGCCGCAGGATAAAGACGTGGCTCGCCGCTTGATTCAGTGGACCGATATCGTACTGGAAAATTTCCGCTCCAAAGACATCATGGAAAAACTGGGCCTGGGCTACAACGCCATGACAGCGTGGAATCCGCGTGTCATCTACGTCAGTTCCGGCGCTTACGGCAACGCTGGACCAATGCAAGGCATGACTAGTAATGAATGGTACGGTCAGGCTAGCAGCGGCGCGACGTCGGTGACCGGTCAAGAAGGCGGGCCGTTCGAGTTCGTGCGCGGCATCGCCCAGTTCGATTGGAACGGTGCGATGATCAACCTTGAGGCAATGCTCATCGCTCTGTATGTGCGCGAGCGCACCGGGCGCGGCATGATGATCGAAACCTCACAGTTCCAGTCTTCTCTCGTCGCCGGCACGACTCGTTTCGCCGAATACTTCGCTACTGGACAAGCGCCCATGCCGATGGGCAGTGCGCGACCGAATGTTGTTCCGGACCAGGCGTTCGCCACCGCTGACGGCTATATCAATGTCAGCATTCCCCATGAAGGCTTCTGGAGCAAGCTCTGCGAGGCGCTTGGACGTCCGGACTTGCAGACCGATCCACAATTCTCCACTAATGCAGAACGGATCACCAACCGTGATGTACTTGTCGCGGGGCTTGCCCCAATCTTCCGCGCGCAACCTACAGGCTATTGGCTGTGGCAATTGCGCAAACATAATGTGCCTTGCGGTCAATATTTCAGCGACGATCTAGTGAGCACTATTCTCCAACAACATCCGCAAGTGCAGGCCAATGAAATGATGGCGCTTATCGACAGTCAGTGGGGAAAAATGCACTCAGCGGCGCCGCACTGGCGGTTCAGCAAAACGCCAGCGGCGATTACGCGTCCCTCGCCGGCGCTTGACGAACATCATCAAGAAATCGTCGCACAAGTCAGTCGTGAAGTTGAGGTTGGCAATGGCAAGCAATCTACGACAACAAAAGCAATCAATGGGGCGCTCGCGCTAGCGGGACTGAAAGTGATTGACCTTTCCCAGGGTGTGCCTGGAGCCCTCTGCAACATGCAACTAGGCGACCTCGGCGCGGAGGTGATCAAAGTCGAGCCGCCTGAGGGCGATTGGCTGCGGAAGATAGGCCCCTTCGTCAAATCAGAAAGTTCTCTATTTTTACAACTGAACCGCAATAAACGCAGCCTCGCGCTTGACCTCAAAACACCGACAGGGAAAGACATCCTTCGCAAGTTGCTGGACGGAGCTGACGTGGTAGTAGAAGGGTATCGACCAGGGGTGATGGAGCGATTGGGCTTCGGGTATGAGATCGTCGCCGCACTCAACCCGCGCCTTGTCTACTGTTCGATCTCTGCTTTCGGTCGTAAAGGATCGCTGGCAAATCAAGCAGGAACCGAACTTGCTATCCAATCGTTTGTCGGCGTCAACCGGAATCTAGGGAAAGCTGGCAAGCCGCCGCTGCGCACTGGGTTTGATATCGCAGCGACGGAGACCGCTTTCGCAGCATTTCAAGGCATTCTCGCCGCCTTATTCTGGCGTTCGCGTAGTGGCGAAGGACAACACGTTGACGTCTCGATGCTTGGGACGCTGATCGCTGTGAGCCAGTGGCAACTCGCTGCCGAGCATGATCCCGACGAATGGGCGGGACGACAATTGTTAGGCTACACCGAACCTCCGGACTCCGGGTATCAGCTCCGTGACGGCGCCGTGTTGTTCTCGCTGCGCGGAGATGGCGAAGCGTGGGATAAGTTTTTCATCGCGCTCGACCGCATGGACCTGGCTGCTGATCCGCGTTTTGCTGTGGGGAATCTTCTTGTCATCAATCGTGATCTTGAAGCCGCCATTCGCGACGACCTCAAAAAATGGAGCGTCGAAGAATTTCGTCATTTGGTGCAAGATGAACTCGGCGGCACTATTACTGTTTTACAAACGCTCCACAGCGTCATGCACAGCGAACAGACCGCGGCGATCGGCGCAGTGCAGACAATGGAGCATCCCGTGTGTGGTCGCATGCCGACCTTGAGTCCGCCGTGGAAATTCTCCGAGCCGTTGACCGCGCTACGCAGGCCAGCGCCACTCCTGGGCCAGCATACCGACGAGATTTTGCGCGAGCATGGGTACGCAGCAAATGACATCGCAGCATTTCGGGAGCGGAGGGTGATTGTGTAGGGTGCGCTTGCGCGCCGAACGAAAACCCGGTGCATAAATGCACCCTACAAAACTCGGCTACGAAACCCCGTAGGGTGCGCTTGTGCACCGAGATCCGGTGAGAAAGTAAAATTTCATTATGGCCAGTGATCTCACAAGAGTCTTCGGAACCGCTGAGCAACGAATCCAAGCTGCTCTTGAATCAAACGATACCTTTCTTGACCTCGGCAGCCTTGGCCTACAAGAATTGCCTCCATCAATCAGCCAACTGACTCAACTCCAATCCCTAAGTGTCTCCAGCAATCAACTGACGCGTCTCCCCAACAATTTGGGCCAGCTTACTCAACTCCAAGAACTTGACGTCTCCGATAATCTACTAGCGAGCCTCCCTGACAATTTAGGCCAGCTGGTTCAACTCCAGCGACTCGACGTCTCCAAAAACCAACTCACAAGCCTTCCAGACAATTTGGGCCAGTTCACTCAGCTCGAAGTGCTATATGTCTCCGAGAACCAACTGACAAGCTTACCTGAGAGTATAGGTCAACTCGCCCAACTCCAGCGTCTCGATATCTCCATAAATAAATTGACCACTTTACCGAAGACAATAGGTCAACTCACCCGACTCCAGTTCTTGTATGTCTTCGTGAATCAACTGACCGCTTTACCAGAAACAATGGGCCAGCTCATCCAACTCCAGCGGCTGCTTTTGCATGGTAATCCTTCATTAGAGCTGCCACCAGAAGTGCTGGGCCCCCTGAAGGTGGGTCTTCTCAGAAAAGGAGACACACTAGCCAGTCCTTCCAGTATCCTCGAATATTACTTCCGCAGTCGGGTCAGCCGACCCCTCAACGAAGCTAAGCAGATAGGCAAAAATTCTGCGGTATAGAGAATTGTCGAAACGCCTCTGTGCTAGAAGCAGCGAGATTCATAACACCGCAAAATTTATCCTCAGGTGCTTAAGATGATTCTCGTGGGCCGAGGAGGGGTCGGTAAAACCTCGCTCGTGCAACGTCTTGTCTGTAACAAGTTTGATCCACACGAAAAGAAAACTGATGGTATTGCCATTACTCCCTGGCAAATAAAGGTTGGCGACGATCAAGTGCGGCTCAACATTTGGGACTTTGGCGGGCAGGAGATCATGCATGCCACGCATCAATTCTTCATGACGAAGCGCAGCCTTTACTTGCTTGTGATCGACGCGCGCGCAGGCAAGCACGAGTCGAACATCGAATACTGGCTGCGTCTGATCGAAAGCTTCGGCGGCGATTCGCCGGTGCTTGTAGTAATTAACAAAATCAAAGAGCATCAACTTGATCTCAACCGACGCGGCCTGCAGCAAAAGTTCCCCAACATCCGCGACTTTATCGACACAGACTGTGAGGCCAATATCGGCATAGAGAAGCTATTGCGCATAATTCAACACGAGACCGATCGGTTGCCCAACCTGCGCGATCCATTTCCCGCCAGTTGGTTTACGATCAAAGACGCCCTCGCTGCTCTCAAAGAGAATTTTATCACCTATGAGCAGTATCAAAACCTGTGCACTCACGATGGAATCACGGAAACGCAAAGCCAAGACACATTGGTGGGGTTTCTGCATGACCTGGGCATCGTGGTGAATTTCCGCGACGACCAACGCCTGACGGACACCCACGTCCTCAATCCACACTGGGTCACGAATGGCATCTACAAGGTGCTCAACGCGGACACGTTAGCACGCAAGTCGGGGGAGGTTAATCCGCAGGATCTCACCTCCCTGCTCGACGCCAAAGAGTATCCGCGCCACATCCATCGGTTTCTGTTTGACTTGATGGAAAAGTTCGAGTTATGCTACGAGTTCTACGACGGTCATGGGCAGTATTTAATCCCCGAGTTGTTGAGCGAAGAAGAGCCCGCCGGTCTTGAGAAGTTTGCCGCCATCGATGCGCTGCGCTTCGCCTATCACTACAATGTCTTACCTGAAGGACTACTACCGCGTTTCATCGTGCGGTCGCGAGCATAAAACAAAGATCTGCCGCGCTGGCGTACCGGGGCCGTGCTGGCGTTTGAAGGCAATCAAGCGCTCGTCAAAGCCGACCTTGAAGATCGCGTGGTGTCAATCTCCATCATTGGTAATCCAGCGGGACGCCGGCGTTTGCTCTCGGTCATTCGTTCGGACTTCGAGCGCATTCATCACTCCATTGCTCGACTCAAGGCGGGGGAGCAGATTCCTATTCCTGGATATCCTGGAGTTGTAGTGGAGTATGAAACGTTACGGGTTCTGGAGGAAGCTGGGGAAAAAGAACACAAGATTGTTGTCAAAGGTAAAGTGCTAAAGCTCAACGTTTCCGAACTGCTTAACGGGGTAGAAGACCAAGCGGCTCGCACACGAGACACGACGCACGAACTGCGGGCTGGAATTAAAGAGACGGTTAACGTCGTCTTCAGTTACTCTCACAAAGATGAAGAACTGCGCGACCA
>CAZUFQ010000458.1:5651-6000 GCA_964618735.1 uncultured Enterobacteriaceae bacterium | reverse complement strand
TTGCGATCCACGTGCATAACGTGTCCGTGTTGCTGGGGCCACGGTGAAGGAGACGACTGTTTGACGACATTTACTGAACTGGGGCTTCTGCCCCAATTATTACGCGCTGTGAACGACGCAGGATACGAGCAGCCCACCCCGATTCAAGAGCAAGCGATACCTGTCGTGTTGCGCGGTGAAGATGTCCTCGCCTGCGCCCAGACTGGCACGGGAAAAACCGCCGGGTTTTTGCTGCCTTTGCTTCAGCGCTTAGCGCACGGCGAGCGAGGACAGGTGCGTGCCTTTGTCGTGACGCCCACACGGGAATTAGCAGTACAGATCGAAGAAAGCGCCCGTGTTTACGGCAAAA
>CAZUFQ010000458.1:0-5641 GCA_964618735.1 uncultured Enterobacteriaceae bacterium | reverse complement strand
GCCGTCGTACATCGTCAGCGACCAGAAGGCATTGGCCGGCGGCAAGCGGTCCTTTTCGGAGGGGGTGGTTTGGGACCCCAAGCCGAACGCTTGCCCTCCGGTGTGGACCTATTAATCGCCACTCCCGGTCGGCTGCTCGACCACATGGAACGCGGCAGTGTGAAATTGTCCGCCCTCGACATATTAGTGCTTGATGAGGCGGATCGGATGTTTGACATGGGATTTTTGCCGGACGTCCGCCGTATCCTGAAGGCAACGCCATCCACGCGGCAAACATTGTTGTTCTCGGCGACTATGCCGCTAGAAATCGAGCATCTTGCCCACGAGACGCTCAGGTCACCCGTAGTGATTGAAGTGGGACGCCGAGCCACACCTGTAGCAGCAGTGCGCCAAGCGATTTATCCGGTGAATGCTGAGCAGAAACGAGACCTGCTCTGTCACCTGCTGCGGCATGGCGACATGAAGCAAGTGCTGGTTTTTACTCGCACCAAATCCCGTGCTGACCGCCTGGCAGGGCACCTCGCCCAGGTTGGTTGTCGGGTTGCAACTTTACACGGGGGGAAAAGCCAGGGAGCGCGGACTCAAGCGCTGAATGGTTTCCGCAGTGGACGGGTTGAGGTGCTTGTGGCGACCGATCTTGCGGCTCGGGGCATTGATGTCGAGGGAATTTCTCATGTTGTCAACTTCGACGTGCCAAACGTGCCGGAAGATTATATCCATCGGATTGGTCGTACGGCGCGCGCCGCTGCCAGCGGTGATGCGATTTCGTTGGCGTCGTCCGAAGAAGTTGACTTTATTCATGATATTGAGCGTCTCATCGGCGTACCGATTCCTCGCTATGTCGTGGGTGGATTCGAGCCAGGCGCTGAGACCTTGCGTCGGTTCTCGCAAACCGCGACCTCCCGTTCGTCTCGCGCCGCCAGCGCAGGACCCCGACACTTTGTCCCACGCGGTCGCCAACGTCAGCGTAGCGCTTAAAGGTAGCTGCGAGATTTTCCCTGACGTTTCGTACGGGCAACACCCTGTTGCCCGTGGGGTTGCCGACGCTTTCACTCTCGTTCCTCACTTGAAAGCGGCTTTAGCGCAAATCGCCTGTGAGGTGATGACGATCGTTGAGCGCAGTGAGCACCCACGATGAAAAAATTCCGACCGAGTTGAAGGTGAGCGTACTGCGCGAGGCGATATCGAGTTTGAGTCGGTGGACATAGGCAAGGTCAAGACCGAGAGCAGCGCAGAGCAAAGTACTCAACGTCATCGAATGGCTCACGATGGCGACTGGGCCAGTCAAAGAACGATCTTTCAGTTGGTCGATCACCGGCCACGCGCGCTGTTGTAATGCCTGTAACGTTTCTCCTCCTGGCGGCGCTGTGTTGGCAGGGTCGCGTTGCCACTGAGCAAAATACGCTTGATGCCGCCCCAACAACTCAGCGCCGGTCAATCCTTCCAGTTCTCCTTGATTCCATTCTTTTAATTCATCTCTGAGTTCAACAGCCAGTCCATGTCGCGCTGCGATGACCGTAGCTGTTTCTTTGCTGCGTTGCAGTGAACTGGTCAAAACGAGACTCAATGGTGTGTCCGCCAGGGTTTGAGCGGGGATCTGCGCTTGACGATAGCCCTTGTCTTTCAGTGGAATATCGGTCACGCCTTGACACCGGCCCGTCTGGTTCCACTCGGTTTCTCCGTGACGAATAAGATAGATAGTGAGACGTTGAGAATCAGCCATACTGACGTTGTCCCGCCGCAACGCTCAAGATTGATGACTCGGGATAGTACGATAACCGGGACCGTACGTACAGATGCTTGTATCCGCCAGACAAATTTTACGATGGCCTGACACTATCAGAGAAATGCAACATCTAACTCGGTATGGCGCTGTCATGTCGTGAACTCATCGATCTCTTAGCCGAATACCGGACGAATACGCTTGATCCAGAGACCAACCGTCAAGCGGACACTCATCTGCTGAGCTGCTCGGCATGTGTGGAGTATCTACGGAGTTATGAACAGACCATCCGCCTTGTCAAAAATGTCTTGCGCTCTCCCTCCGGAGCCGCAGACAATGTGGACGCACTTATGCAAGAAATCCTTTTCGCTCAGGTTGGCGCTCACCGCCGCTCTCTCCATTAATGTGATGTGGCTATTTTTCTTCGTTTCTTTCCTTCCGCCGCGCCCGAAAGCTTAACTTGACGGGCGTGCCCTGCAAATCAAACGTTTCCCGCAACTGATTTTCGATATAACGCATATATGAGGTTTGGATGCCTTCTGGGACGCTGGTAAAAATTGCGATCGTCGGCGGTGTAGTTGCGACCTGCGTGGCGTAAAATAGCCGCGGTTGTTTCCCTTTGTAACTGGGCGGTGGATTGCGCTGTGTCCATTCCTGTAGATGACGATTGAGTACGGTCGTGGGGATTTGCAGGGCGTGCGCGTGGGCGACACGCTCTACTGTCGGGAAGATCTTATTTACATTCGCTCCAGTGCGGGCGGAGACGAAAATGATCGGCAGCGGCTTCGTTACTGGGAAGAAGTCGCGCAGCGTGCTGAGGTAGCGTGCTTGATTTTTGCGTTCCGGAGAAACGATATCCCATTTGTTGATCACCAGGATCAGCGCGCGTCCGCGTTCCCACGCATATTGCGCGAGCCGCGAATCTTGATCCGCCATGCCTTCAACAGCGTCGACAACGAGCAGGCCGATTTGCGCTCGTTCAAGAGATTTCAACGCGATCAACACGCTGGCCTGTTCGATGCGCTCATGGATACGGGTGCGACGCCGCGCCCCAGCCGTGTCTACTAAGAGCAGTGGTTTTCCCTGCCAAGTAATAAGGCTGTCGATCGCGTCTCGGGTTGTGCCCGGAATCTCGTCAACGATAGAGCGTTCAAAGCCAACGAGCCGATTGAGAAGTGAGGATTTGCCAGCATTGGGGCGACCGACGATGGCGATTTGCAGCGGAGCGTCGGTGTTAGTAGCGGCAGTCTCTTCTTCTCTCTTGTCTACTTCCTCCGGCTGGTGTGGAAAGGTGTTGACCACTGCTTCCAGCAAGTCGGCAATGCCGAGACCGTGCGCTGCTGAGATGGGAAATACAGTATCAAGACCGAGCGAGAAAAAATCTGACGACGTTAGGGCTTGCTTTTCCCCATCAAGTTTGTTGATGGCGAAGAACACCGGCTTGCGACTACGGCGTAAGAGATCGACTGCTTCTGCATCCGTGGGATTCACTCCTTCTCTGCCATCGAACAAAAAAATCACCACGTCCGCCTCTGCGATTGCTAGACGCGTTTGTTCCTGGACATGCCCAACAACTCCTACGGTTTCTGTGAAGTCGATGCCGCCGGTGTCGACTAACAGGAACGGCGTGTCTTGCCATTTCGCCTGGGCAAAGTTGCGATCTCGGGTGACGCCGGGGATGTCATCGACGACCGCCTTTTTTTGACGGATGAGTCGGTTGAACAAAGTTGATTTGCCGGCATTGGGACGACCGACGATAGCGACTACCGGAAGCGGTTGAACAGAGGCAGAGGGTGGGAATGACGCCAAAGATTCGTGTTGCATACATTTTAATTTATAGCGGGTTTCCCTGCGCTTTTCCTCCCCGGGGCGAACGTGCTATCGTCCGCCGCATCATCTCAGGCGCTCAGGCGAAAAAGGAGAGGCAACAATGGTGAAGGTGATTGAATCATACACGGCGGTGGGGATTTCTCCTACGGTGCGCGGGGTGCTGAAGCGAGACCAGATCAAGACTAACATTGATCATCTTCATGAAGTATGCGCCGCGGCCTGTTGGCTCTCGGGCCTGGACTTGCCTGTACGGTTGATCGTGGTTCCTGAGGGGGCGTTACAAGGATTCACTGACGAAGTGTTTGACTGGGATCATCAAAAATACGCCGAAGAGATCGCCATCGATATTCCCGGACCGGAAACGGACCAGTTGAGCAAAATTGCCCGCGAGTTCAATTGCTATCTCGTGGCAACCGCAAAAGCTCATGAGCCTGAATTCCCGGGATTATTTTTTAACGTGGTGTTTCTTCTCTCTCCCCAAGGCAAAGTCATTCTGAAACACCGCAAAAATTCTCCGCTCTTTCCAGTCGAACATTCCGTCTGTCCGCACGACGTGTGGGATAAGTGGGTTGAAATTCATGGTCGTTCTCTCGACGCTTTTTTCCCGGTTGTCGATACGGAACTTGGCAAGATCGGCTTATGTATGGCGAACGAGGGATCGTATCCAGAGTTGATTCGCGGCCTCGCCATGAACGGCGCCGAGGTGATTTGTCGCCCCGCCTATCCAGAACCGCATGTGGGCAACGGGGCGTGGGAGATTCAGAATCGCGCCCGTGCGCTCGACAACACCTGCTATATGGTGGCGCCGAATTTAGGCACGTATTATCTGTTGCCGGAATCTCCACTTCCGGTGGATACGTTTGGGGGTCAGTCGATGATCGTCGACTTCAAGGGACGAATCGTTTCTCGGCATGACTATGGTTCGGGGTCGTCCTATTGCGGCGGCGTCATTGATATCGAAGCATTGCGGGAATTTCGCTCGCGCTCGCCGCTCATGAATTGGATGAAGGATCTGCGGATGGAAGTGCTGTCTGTAATCTATGAGAACCCCGTGTACCCAAAGAATCTGTGGCTAAAGCGCACCCCGCTGAAACATGCGGAGTACAAAACGGAAGTGCTCGACCGGCAGATTCGTTTGATGCAGGAACGAGGAATTTTTACTCCGTCTGCAAGAATGGAGCAGCGTCACATACAGACGAAGAAAGCGGCGAAGAGACCCACAAAAAAAACAAAACGATAGATGTGATGAGTTTATATAGTAAAAAAAGAGAGAGCAGGAGTCGCAGGCTCCTACTCTATGAGGGCCATGACCTCGCGCGTTTGCACGCCAAAGTGACGACAATGTTGAACCGTAGGGAGGAAAATATCAAGTTGCTTGCCCTTTATGCGGCGGCCGATATCTTCAGCGATGCGTTCGCCCAACCCCGGGATATAGATCCGCGTCCCCAAGGGGATAATCCTTGGATCCACCGCAACAGTGCGTCCTGGTTCAGGCGCTGTTCCCGAGGTGGTCTTTGAAAGTGCTTCCGCCTGGGGGCGGGGATGGGTGTACGCGCGCATGGTGAAGGTCCCGAGCGGCAACACCTCCGCTGTCAGGCTGTGATGCGCTTGAAAATGACGAGAAGTTTGTTGTGTCGAGGCCAGAAGGACGGCCCTCTTCACTCGTTGTTTTGATGAAGATTGTCGCAGCAGCTCTTCCCGAACCGAGATGAGCTTCGGAGCCGTAGAAGAGAACCTGGTCTGCGCTTGTGTCCTCTTCTTTGTCCGTGATAATTCCTTTGCGACTTGCATAACCTTTGCTGTCGTATGGCTCTTCGCGTTAGTAGAATAGGTGGAGGGTTGGCCGCCCGACTTGTCGCCGCGCCAGACTTGAAACTCCGCTTGACCCATCAGCTTTCTCCCTCACTTCATCTCGTCAATAACCTCATGCAACTCCGCAGGCATTTCTCGAATCGGCTCCTGGACTACCTGCATTCGGCCATCCGGACCTTTGCGAATGATGATGTGGACCTTGCCAAAGACATCATTCTTGGTGGGGTAGTCCTCACGGAACTGAGCACCCCGGCTCTCCTTGCGTTCCAGGCTGGC
>CAZUFQ010000457.1:0-6012 GCA_964618735.1 uncultured Enterobacteriaceae bacterium | reverse complement strand
CACTACCCCTGTCGGGCGGGTGACCGTTCAGGTATTGGATATGAACAGCAGGGGACGGATAAAAATTCGGGAAGATCTGCGAGACACTGACGACTTCGAATAATTCCTTAATCCCCACTCCCTAACCCCAATCCCCAGAGTGTGGTTCCTCGAAGGCTTCGACACCAAAGACCTACAAGAGGCGGAGACGCTAGCAACCGCCAACCCTTCCCCTTGGCAAGGAACGACAGGGTTGGTATGGAAAGCTAGACGATTTCGACAGAGACTCTCGACCTCAGAAGGGGGAATTATGCGTTTGGTTACATTTCTGCGTCTGGGAGAAGCTCGCCTCGGAGCGGCGGCTGGGGACCAAGTCATCGATCTCAACGCTGCGTATCAGCTGATGCTGGAGCGCGCGGGCCGTACTCGCGCCCGCGAAATTGCCGCCGCTGTTTTGCCGTCGGACATGGTGGGTTTTCTCTCGGTCGGAGAAGAAGCCCTGGATGAGGCGCGGAAAACTGTCGCCTATGTAACCGGTGCAGAACAAGGCGCGTTTGTTGGTCAAGGGATCGTCTATGGACTGAAAGCCGTGACCTTGAAGGCTCCAGTGCCGCGACCAACAAAACTGATCCTTGTGGGCCTCAATTACCGTGACCATGCGGAAGAAGCCGGCATGAAAATTCCCGAGGAGCCGACCCTCTTCTCCAAGTACCCTAACTGTGTGATTGCCTCAGGCGAAGCCATTCGTATCCCTAAGGTGTCTACCCAAATTGATTTTGAAGGCGAGTTTGCTTTTGTGATAGGTAAACGCGGGAAAGACATTCCCAAGGATGAAGCCATCAATTACGTGGCTGGCTATACCATCGTGCACGACGTGAGTTGCCGTGATTACCAGATGCGCACAGGGCAGTGGATGGTCGGAAAGACGTTCGACACCTTTGCCCCTATGGGACCCTACCTGGTGCTGAAAGATGAGATTCCTGATCCGCATAATCTCAACCTCACTACCCGACTCAACGGCGTCGTCATGCAAAGCTCGAACACCAAACATCTGATCTTTAATACCTTTGATTTGATCGCCTATATGTCGCAAGTGTTCACGCTGGAGCCTGGCGATGTCGTGTCCACCGGAACGCCCGCGGGTGTGGGGTTTGCTCGTAAACCGCAGATCTTTATGAAACACGGCGATGTCGTGCGTATTGAGATCGAAGGGCTCGGAGCCTTGGAGAATCCGGTTGCGGCGGCGGAAGGCTAACCAGAGTTTCACAATCCTAACCCTATTTTGCTCCCTAAAAGGGCGAGGGGAAGGGAAGAAGGAAGATTAAGAATGACAGACTACTCCATCAAAGACAAAGTCGCTATTGTCGGCATTGGCGAAACACAATACTACAAAGCCGGGCAAGCGCCAGTGAGCGAATTTCAGCTCGCTCTTGAAGCAATTCAGAAAGCGGTGGCTGACGCTGGTTTGCGAGTTGAAGATATAGACGGGTTCGCGTCATATAGCGATGATAGGAACGATCCAACTCGTTTAGCGGGAGCGCTGGGGATTCCGCAGATTCAGTTCTCCAATATGCACTGGGGCGGCGGCGGCGGCGGCATGGCTGGCGCTGTGGGCAATGCTGCTGCGGCTGTCGTAGCTGGTTACGCCAAGCACGTCGTTGCGTTTCGCGCTCTTGCTCAAGGGCAATTTGGCCGCTTTGGCCAGGGCCATGCCAGGGCGCGCGTTAGAGGGGCGGCTGCGTACACCGCGCCTTATGGGCTCATGTCTCCAGCCCAGATGTTCGCCATGCGCACGCAACGCTTCATGTATGAACATCACATTGGCCAAGAAGCGCTGTGTGCTATTTCCCTCGCCGCGTATAAACACGCCCAACATAATCCTCGTGCAGTTATGTACGGGCGTCCACTCACGCGTGAGGCGTACTATAACTCACGCTGGATTGTCGAGCCGTTCCACCTGTTCGACTGCTGCCAAGAGAACGACGGCGCTGCTGCTGTTGTATTAACGAGAGCCGACCGCGCGCGCGACCTGGCTCACAAACCGATTTACTTGATGGCGGCGGCGCAAGGGACCGGCTATCGACAATGGGTTCCTGCTCATAATGATCCCGACTACGCGACATCAAATTTCAAAACGCTCGCGCCCCGCTTGTTTGATATGGCTGAAATCTCGCCCAAAGATGTAGATGTAGCCCAGATCTATGAAAACTTCACTGGTGGTGTGCTCATGAGTATTGTTGAACACGGCTTCTGCGACGCCGATGAAGCCGAGCAGTTCTGCACCAACAGTAATCTTGAATGGCCAAACGGCAAACTGCCCATTAACACGAGTGGCGGCAATCTTGCGGAAGCCTACATGCACGGGCTCGAACTCGTGCTCGAAGGGGTGCGGCAACTGCGCGGCGACTCTACCTGTCAGGTCAAAGACGCGAGGGTGTGTCTCGTCGCAGCCGGACCAATGGTGTCGCCCGTGAGTAATTTGTTGTTGAGAAATTAACTTCATTTCAACCCTCACCCTATCCCTCTCCCTGCTAGGGAGAGGGCAGCACGAGCGGAGCGAGAGCGGGTGAGGGTGATATTTGAGATAAATCTAATTGAAATCCGCTCTAAACTGAAAGAAGCATACGATGGCTGAAAACAACATCACTACCGACTCTTATCTCCCTGAAGGTATGCCCTTGCCTGCCCCGATGCCGGACGGGCTCGACGCGCCTTTCTGGGAAGGGACACGCGCCCACAAACTGTTAGTGCAACGCTGCCATGCGTGCGGCGGCTTTCAGTTCGGTCCCGAATGGATCTGTCATAAATGCCGCTCCAGCGACGTGGGCTGGGCGCCGTGTTCGGGCCGCGGCAAAGTCTACGCGTTTGAACGGGTCTGGCATCCGGTGCATAAAGCGCTGAGAGATAAAGGACCCTACATCGTGGTTCTGGTGGAGCTGCCCGATGCTGGAAACGTCCGCATGGTTGGTAATCTGCTCGGCGATCCCCAACAAGACGTAAAAATTGGCGACGATGTTGAAGTCGCATGGGAAGACCATCAAGATGTCACGCTCGTGCAGTGGCGGCGATTAGGACAATGATTGTCACCTCGCATCGAGGAGCAGGGTTCCTCGAACCCGAGAATACGCTTCGCGCGATTCGTCGTGCAATCGAGCTTGGCGCTGACCAAGTTGAGATCGACGTCCAACTCACTCGTGACGGTCATCTTATCCTCATGCATGACGAGACAGTTGACCGAACGACCAAAGGGCAAGGCAAGATCAGCGATCTAACGTTGGCCGAGATTCGCCAACTCGACGCTGGTCAAGGCGAGCTTGTGCCAACTCTGGAAGAAGCGCTCGCTCTGACCGATGGGAAAATTACGCCGCAAATTGAACTGAAAGGGCCAGCTACAGCGACTGCGGTAGTGCGAGCGGTGGAAGCTGTTGGCAGAGCGGAGAGTGTGATCATAACTTCTTTTCTACATCAGCAACTGATAGAAGTTCGTCAGCTCAATGCTCGATTATCGACGGGGGCGCTGTGGGGTCGTCTGCCTGTCGATGTCGTGCCGCGCTCACAACAACTCGGCGTGCGCGCTCTGCACATCTGGCACGAATTCATCGACGACAAGCTTGTCTCCGAAACGCATGGTCAAGGACTGCTGATTCGCGCATGGAACGCGAACAAAGAAGAAGACATACAACGGCTTATCGACCTCGATGTTGACGCGATCGGGTCGGACCGTCCAGATTTGTTGCTCGACGTGTGTCGCCGGGTTGGGGTGCGGTAGAATAGTGAGACAGTCCACCTTATTGCTCAACGATGAATGCAAAATGATGAACGATGAATGAGAACCTATATGGAAGGCACACCAAGATATGGATTCGAAGAGGACACTCCCTGTTTGTGTGCCACTGTCGGCTTGTCCGACAGTGTAAGTGGCTACACGGTTAGCAAGCTAACCGTGGCACACCAAACTCCAAATCTTGGTGTGTTCCGCATATAGAGCAGTTTTCAGTTGGATATATCTCTTCTCTCCGCTGTAGGGGCGCACCTATGGGTGCGCCCTCCTGAAGGGCCGACACACAGGTCGGCCCCTACGTACAGACCGAAGGCCAAAGACATTGGTGGAGTACTAGTCTGGCGCGATCTCTTCGAGCGTACGTCCGCTCGTTTCGGGAAACATGGTCGCCACAATGAGAACAGGGAAAAGCGTCAACGTGATAAGCGCTGAGATCGCCATCCAGTGCGATTGAAAAATCGAGTAGAGTACAGACTCAAGAGCGAGCCCTATACTCTCGCCTATGGTCGCCATAAACACGCGCGCGCCTGCTGCTGTGGAACGGGACGAAGTTGGGAATAGTTCAGAGCAGTAAACGGCCATGGTGACATTGCCCCCCAACAATGAGAACAGCATCAGCATCCATGCTGGGAGCACCAAAAGTCCAGGCGCGTTGTAATAAGCGAGCGTAAAGATCCCTCCACCCAGGAGGAAGCCCAGCGTGACGCGCTTCCGCCCAATGTGATCACTCAACCAACCAGCGAAGGTGTTTCCGACAACAGCAAAACCACCAGCGAAAAATGTGACCAGGCCCACGGCTCTCGGGCTCCAACCGTGGGCCTCTTGCAAATACTTCGCTCCCAAGAACCCGGAAGCTGCATTTGCGACGGCGAGTAGAAATACGACAGTATTCACTATCACAAATCGTTTTGGATACAGACGAAACAAGTTGATCAATGGGAGCAAGACACGTCTGGTTTGTTCTGCTTCCATTTGAGTACGGCGATGTTCCTCAAAGCGCTTGGTTTCCGGTAGGGCGCGACGCAAATAGGCAAGCAGTAACAAGGGTCCAAGGCCGACGAGATACAAACCCCGCCACCCATTCTCGATCCCGCCGACGAAACTAAACAATAAGGCGGCAAGTCCCGCGCCACAGGATTGGATAGCTGCGAGCGCGCCAATCCCCCAGCCTCGGACAGCAGGATCAAACTCTTCAGTAATCACCACGACGCCTAAGAGAGACTCTGCAACCGCGAACGTTCGAGCAAAGAACTGGCAAGCGACGAAAGTATGCGCATCACCAACAAATGCTGTTGCCCCAGTAAAGAGCGTGTACGCGAAGACCGTGAAAAGCAACACTTGTCGGCGACCGAAACGATCGGCAAAGAGAGCAATGAGAAACGCAGGAAGCGCGCCAAAACGAACCAGAGAACCGAGGAAGCCAAGTTCTGCTTCGGAGATCGCGAGCCCTCCTTGGATCTGCTTTAAAGATAAAGAAAAGAGGTAGGTATCGTACAGTTCAAAAAAGGAGGCGGAAGCAACGAGCCCGAGAACTTGCCACTGCCGGCGCGTCAGTGTCGGCGCCCTGCCAAGCCAAGGCGTGAAACGCACCCATCGCGGTTGCGGGGCTGGTTCGTTCTCAGACTCTGCAGAGTAAACGTCAACCTGAGGATCTGGAGGAACGGCGACACTCATAATGACTAGGGTTCTGAGTAGAAATTAGCCGAACTGAATCAGCTCAACCACTGTCCCGTCTGGATCAGTAAAACAAATAAACGAATCACTGCCTTTTCCGTCCCCCCTTGGGATCACTTGCGGTTCGGAGAAAAACTCCACCCCTGGCAGATTTGCCGACTTAACCTTGTCACACAGTTCTTGTAAATGGTCCGTGACGAGCGCGACGCGAGCCATACCAACATGCCACAGATGCGGATACGGTTTCCCTTCCGCTTGCGGGCTTTTCCACTCGATCAGATCGAGGCGCGTGCTCCGCTTATCATCCCCGCACTGGAGCAATGCAGCCCGCCCAACCGCAGGGTGCGGCATGCGCAGAGCACGCTCGATGTATTTGTTGCCTGCCTCGCCGAGATCTCGTACGGCTTTAAATCCCAATAATTCATAGAAAGCCAGCGAACGCTCAAAGTTCGTGACGTTCACGTTGATGTGGTAGATACCTTTGACCATGATTTCTTCCTTATTGCTGAACGATGAAGGCAGAATGATGAACGATGAATGGAGACTTAAAACTGCTTCTCCTGTTTTCCTTTCTGCGT
>CAZUFQ010000456.1:0-6015 GCA_964618735.1 uncultured Enterobacteriaceae bacterium | reverse complement strand
CAACGCGAGATAATCGAGCCCCGATTGCTCAATCTCGCGCGGAAAAATCAACGAAGAGCGTTGCATCTCTTCTTCATCAACACAGTAGCCGTGCGCCATACCGATATGCCAGTAGTCTCGGTGACGGGATGCGACTCCAGCAATGGGGCGGTACTTGTGATCGTGCTCAACCATTCCTTTGCCCCAGACCGTAGCGTCAATATGAGGAAGCTCAATCACCTGCCCTTCTTCTGCGGTCACCGTGAACACGTGTGGTCCAGCCACAGAGAAATCGAACTTTTTGTAAATCGAGCGCGTGTCGTAACAATCGTGGTTGCCAGGAATCAACACCACCGGACAGGGCACGCGAGACAGTTCTTTATGAACAAACTCAATGCCGGACTCATGCACCCGATTGGAGTCGAACAGATCGCCAGCAATGAGAAACAGGTCCGCGTCTTCGGCGATGACTTGATCGACCACTTTTTGAAAAGCGCCTTGAATACGGCGACGATATTTTTGTCCTTCTTCGCTGCGACCAAAGGTATCGCTTTCGAGATGAACGTCAGAGGTATGAATCACTTTGATGCGTCGACGTGACATAATGTTTTCCTTGAATAGCTATCAGCTCTCAGCGATTAGCTTTCAGCCTGATACAGACAATATCCTTATTTCTACGATTCTTTACGGGGAAGAACAACAGTAGCATTCCCCAACGTCAGTTTTGCGCCTTGTGCATTTTCCACCCAGATGTCGCACTCTACTAAGCCTTGGCCACTTTCAATCGATTTCCGCGTCACTGTCCCTTTGCACGCCAGCGGCTCATTGACATAGGCGATGTCGCGGTTGGCATAGGACATTTTCTTCAAGACGCCCTCGTCCCCAATCCAGTGCGTGAGCAGTTGCGACAAAAACGCGCCGCGCAAAGGACCGTGCACGACAATGTCTTTGTATCCTTCACCGATAGTGAAGTCTTTGTCGAAATGAATGCGCTGCGGATTCCAGGTAATGGCGCTGTACAGAAACAACAACGTATTCGAGGGCGTCTTGCGCAACGGCGGCAACTCCAAACCAACTTCGACGTCTTCAAAATAGATTTTCTTGTCCGCCATAGCGAGTTCCTATCGGAGAATCGACGCTCCTTTTTCAATCAGCACCAGTTCGCCCCTTTGATTCGTAAAGCGAGATTCTCGCGCTACGAAAATCAGCGGGCCAGTGCGTCCCTCTTTCTGATAAATGTCAACGATCTTACTTATTCCTGTCAACGTATCGCCAGCGCGAATCGGCTGGAAAAACTCGATCTCGGTTCCGCCATCCATCAACCGCGGCAATGGCGTAGGCGGGATCGGGAATTTGCCTTCGTAAGGTAAACCATCCGGACGCAGTTCACTTTCGGGCGTCGGGTTGGTCAGAGGGGCCATATAAAACAACGGAGGCGCAATAATACCGCCGTGGCGACTGTTGTGCGCGTATTCTTCGTCGAAGTATAACGGGTTCAGATCATCAGTCGCCACGGCAAACCGCTTGAGATCCAGCTTGGTTGCTTCAATCGTCCACGGCGGCGTCTCTCGTCCGATCCATGAACGAATCTCATCGGTAATTAACGATTCCTGCGCCACAATTTTTCTCCCTATGAAAAACGTAGACTCTGTGAGTCAACGTTCCATAGCAGGTTGGAACCGTTGCGGCAAGACAAACACCACTGTCGCTTGGTAGGGGTCCGATTCATCGGACCCTATGAAGGGCGTGATGAATCACGCCCCTACAGAAGTAAACCGTGCCCGAGCTTATGAATACAAATCATAAATTTTTATGACAGAGACTCGTAGCCCTTTTGGCGTCCTGCCCACGTCAAAACCGACGCGCATGCCCTCGCGCAGGAAGCGAATGTCCGGACGCGGCACCCCAATGAGTTTTACGAAAGGAAACGCAAACGGGAATTCCTTGCCTGACTCACTGTGAATTACACCGCTTTCACTACTCCAAAATATCTTGCTAACGACTCCGTGGTAGAACAGATCCCCCTGCCGCTCACCGTCGTTAGTCTCCTGCTCTTTTTCCACGCCTAAGCAAACAACATCTCGTGCATTGCACTCCCAGCCGGCACCATGGGGAAGACGCCTTCGCTTTGGGGGATCACGACATCAATCATGACCGGACCTGGGGTAGCAAATGCAGCGTTGAGGGTTGGCGCCAGGTCTTTTCCTTTCTCAACTCGAAACCCGGCAGCACCATACGCCTCAGCCAGTTTCACAAAGTTGGGCATCGCATCCATGTACGAATGCGAATAACGTCCTTCGTAAAACTTCTCTTGCCACTGCCGCACCATGCCAAGATAGTAGTTATTCATAATGATGACTTTGACTGGGACTTTATATTGCACAGCAGTCGCTAATTCTTGAATGTTCATCTGGATGCCGCCATCACCGCAGATCACCACAATCGGACGATCCGGCGCGGCGAAGTAAGCGCCAATGCCAGCTGGCAGCCCATAGCCCATCGTGCCTAAACCACCGGACGTCAGCCAGGAACGAGGACGATGGAACGGCATCATTTGCGCTGTCCACATCTGGTGCTGGCCCACGTCTGTCACTACTACTGCTTCGCCTTTGGTCAGGTTGTACAACTCTTCGATAATCGCTCGCGGCTTCGATGGCATTTCTGGATCGCCTTGCTCATACGGCAATGGCTTCTCCGCTCTCCACTGCATCAGTTGTCCATGCCATTCCGCCCACAGCTGCTGGCGAGGCGCCAGGCCTTCTTGGCTTTTCGCCTTTCTTAGCATCGCTTCGACGACTTCTTTAATGTCGCCCACAATCGGAATATGCACTTTGATATTTTTACTGATGGACGAAGGGTCGATATCAACATGGATGATCGTCTTTGCACGCGGGGCAAAATCATTCACCCGACCCGTCACACGGTCGTCAAACCGCGCGCCTATCGCAATCAACGTGTCACAGTTCTGCACAGCCATATTGGTCCAATAACCGCCATGCATGCCGAGCATCCCTAAGCTCAGTGGATCATTGCTCGGAAACACGCCCAGGGCCATCAGCGTAGTCGTAATAGGAATTTTGAGTCCACGCACGAGCTGGGTGAGCGGCTCCGCGGCGTCTGACCACTGGACGCCGCCGCCCACATAAAAGAGTGGTCTCTCGGAAGCCTCGATCGCCTCCATCGCTTTTTCGATTTGACGATCATTCCCCTTCAGCGTCGGCTTGTAGCCGCGTAGCTCCACCCTGTCCGGGTACTTGAACGGAGCCACAGCGTTCTGCACGTCCTTGGGCAGATCGATCAGCACTGGACCGGGTCGACCCGTCCCTGCAATGTAGAACGCCTCTTTGATCGTGCGAGCAAGATCGTTGACATCACGCACGAGGTAGTTATGCTTCGTGCATGGTCTCGTAATACCAGTGAGATCAGCTTCTTGAAAAGCATCGTTGCCAATCATGCTCGTGGGCACTTGCCCAGCCAACACCACCATCGGCGTTGAATCCATGTAGGCGTCAGCGATGCCCGTAATCGTGTTCGTGGCGCCGGGACCCGAGGTGACAATAATCACACCCGGTTTACCGGATACACGGGCATATCCTTCCGCCATATGAGCGGCGCCTTGTTCGTGGCGGACCAGAATGTGACGCAAGGCAGGATTTTGTATTAAGGCGTCATAGGTTGGTAATATCGCTCCCCCTGGATACCCAAAGACAGTATCAACCCCTTCGGCTAACAGACTTTCGACAACAATCTGCGCGCCGGTCATTTTTTTCATAGCAGACTCCCATTTATGAGTATAAAGGAGTCGATCTTATAGGCGGCCTTCCGGGCGCGCAAGGAAGGATAAGCGTCTGAATAACGGAACGGAAGGCATCAAGTTTAAATGTCGTCTCAAACTAAAGAAGAGAACTCGTCATTTCAGCAGCCATACCATGATCGCCTTCTGCAGATGGAGGCGATTCTCCGCTTGATCCAATACGACAGACTGGGGACCTTCTAGCACCTCAGCGGAGATTTCTTCGCCGCGATGCGCGGGAAGACAGTGCATGACTAACGCGTCCTTCTTCGCCAACGCCATGACCGCAGCGTTGACTTGGTAATCACGAAAGGCTTCCCGCCGCAGGGCGCTCTCTTTTTCTTGCCCCATACTCGTCCACACATCAGTGTACACTGCATCTGCCTCTTGTACGGCTTCGGCAATGGAGCTGGTGATAGTCACCCGGGCCCCGGCATGCCGAGCGTACGCCAACACTTCTGCGTCAGGTTCATAACCCGACGGGCAAGCTAAAGCGAACGCAAACGGCAGTTTCGCCGCCGCATTCAACCAGGAATTGACGACGTTATTTCCATCGCCAATAAACGCCACTTTTAAGCCATCGAGGCGACCTCGTCGCTCAATTAACGTCAGACAATCCGCTAGAATTTGACAGGGATGTAAGAGATCGGACAAGCCGTTGATGACGGGAACCGTGGCGTGCTTCGCCAAGTCAACCACCGTCGCATGGGAGAACGTGCGGACCATGATGAGGTCAACCCAGCGAGACAGGTTTTGCGCCACATCAGGGACGGTTTCACGCGTGCCAAGACCAATATCCGGGGGCGCTAAGTAAATCGCGTGTCCGCCCAGCTGAAACATGCCCGCCTCAAATGTCACGCGGGTGCGTAGACTGGGCTTCTCGAAGATCATTGCTAACGTCTTGCCAGCCAGAAGCGGATGCGACCAACCTTTCTGACGGTCGGTTTTTAGTCTGAGAGCAAGCGTGAACAACTCTTCAAGCTGTGCAGGCGCAAGGTCTGCGATACTGACCAGGTCACGCTTGTGCTCAACGCCATTCGGCATCTTCGAGTGTATCACTGTCTCTCCAAAACCTTCTCTAGAATCACGAACCCTTCATCGATTTCCGCTTTGGTCACAATCAGTGGTGGAATAAATCGCAAGACTTTACCCACGGTACAGTTGATGAGCAGTCCTTCTTGCAGGCAGGCGTCGGCAATGGCCGACCCGTCGCGATCAAGCTCTGCGCCGATAATTAAGCCGCGACCGCGGACAGTTTTGATGAACGGAAATTTTTCTTTCAACTCAAGTAACCGTTTGACAAAGTATTCACCCATAGCCCGACAATTGTCCAGCACCCCGCTAAGCAACGTGTTGACAACCGCAATGCCCGCAGCGCAGGCGACAGCGTTCCCGCCAAACGTAGAGCCATGGCTGCCAAGGTTGAAACTTTCAGCGACCGAGCCCCGCGCCAGCATGGCCCCGATGGGGATGCCGCCGCCTAGCGCTTTGGCTAACGTCATAATGTCGGGCTCGATCCCTTCATGCTCATAAGCGAATAACTTCCCTGTGCGACCCATGCCGGTTTGTACTTCATCAAGTATGAGCAAGAGCCCGTTACGATCACACAGATCACGCAATCCTTTGAGATAGTCGGGTTGCGGCACATTCACGCCGCCCTCGCCCTGGATTGGCTCCACCATGATGGCGATGGTCCGCTCGGAAATAGCGGCTTCCGTCGCCGCCAAGTCATCGAACGGCGCGTAGCGGAATCCTTCAAGATGCGGCGCAAACCCTTGCCGCACCTTCTCCTGTCCCGTGGCGGAAATAGCGGCCATCGTGCGTCCATGAAATGATCCCAGAGTCGTAATGATTTCGTAACGTCCGTCGCGTTTGTCGCCGCCGTACTTGCGCGCGAGCTTGCTAGCGGCTTAGTTCGCCTCGGCCCCGCTGTTGCCGAAAAACACTTTGGCGGCAAAAGAACGGGCGCAGAGTAGGTCGGCCAGCCGCGCCGAGCGAACGGGGTGGTTTAGCTGTTAGATGTGGGGTCGCTTCGTAATTTGATCACAAATAGCTTTCACGACGGCGGGGTGACATTGTCCAAGGTTCATCACCGCCAGGCTGGCGAAGAAATCGAGATAGGCTTTACCGTCGGCGTCCCACAACCGGCACCCCTGTCCACGGACGAAGGCGACCGGGAAACGCGCATAGGTGGTGCACAGGTATTGAGCGTTGAGGTCAATGATATTTTGATTGGTTAAGTT
>CAZUFQ010000455.1:0-6017 GCA_964618735.1 uncultured Enterobacteriaceae bacterium | reverse complement strand
ACTTACGGGTCGAAGGAGCCTTCCCGGTGCTGGAGCCGCCACTGCGAGCGGCGGTGCAAGAAATTCTCGACGTGCAGCTGGCAGACACGGTCAAAGCGCGCCTGCTCTTGCCCGACGGGAGTTGTCGACGCCTGCTTGAGGATGGTAGCCCTCCCCTCCGCTCCCAGGAGCATTTCTATGCCGTGACCTACGCCGGGAGCGATAGTTCCCTCCAGTTCTCGGGGCTTCCCCTAGCCAAGATCGGCCCAGTTTCGTAGCTACTCGCTCCGCCCCATGCTTCGTACCAACCTCTCTACCAGTACCCGCATGACGTGCAGCGAAAAAAACGGCGTATCCGACACCATATAGAGAAAGCGCTGCTCATCAATCACCGCTAAGCGACAATTCGATCGGGCCACGACCGTGGCAGTGCGCGGTTGTGGTTTGATCAGCGCCATCTCACCCACGATTTCCCCCGGTCCTAAGACTTCTACCACTTCGTTTTGCACCCGCACCTCCACCTCGCCATCTAAAATCACATACATCACCTCGCCGGAAGTTCCTTCTGCAAAGAGGGTAGCGCCGGCCGGAAACTCTTGCGCGTGGGGGGTGTTTTCAAAAAGACTTCGTAGATTCATGCGTTCCTCCGTATGGTTGGGCTGACTTTCGTGATGCGCGGCCCGTTGAGATATCTAAAAATGGCGTATTCAGGGTAGGAAGCCACGCCAAAGACTTTTGGACTGTTCGTACCCATTGCTTAGCCCTTCATGCTTGGGGACCATCGCCCTCGTTCGCTTGGGTCTCCTGGCCGAACAAGCGTTCATGCACTTCCGTCGTCAGAGTTCCAATCCGCCGACTCAATTCTTCGACGCGCTGCGTCAGCTGGAGATTTTGCTCCAGCAGCGCGAGCATTTGGGCGGTTTGTTGAACCGCATGGTTTTGCTGCTCCGCGTTTGCCGCCGCCAGGGCCTCGCGGTGTTGGATGTCGGCCTCAGTATGCGCTTTGTCGCGGTCGGCCTGGCGGGTCTGGGCCAGAAGAATAAGGGGCGCGGCATAGGCGGCTTGGAGACTGAAGGCCAGGTTCAACAGGATAAAGGGGTAGAGGTCAAACTGGGTTACCCCAGCCACATTGAGGACGATCCAAACCGCCACAATAACGGTCTGGGCGATCAGAAATGTGGGGGTGCCAAAGAACCGGGCGAAAGCTTCGGCTTTGACGCCAAACCAGTCATTTCCGAAGACCGAGGTCAGGTGCACGTGTGGGGCATGGAAGCGTAAAGCGTGGTGTGACAGGTGGAGGTTCACGAAGGACTCCTGCGATGACGATGTTGACATGATGAGTATAGCTCCTTATCGAGAGGCGTTTCTAAGCATAGGGTATCCGATAACGCCTCATCCCTCAATTTCTATCAGTATAACGGAGGAGGACGATGTTGAGCAGCAATTGCTCTTCCGTGGTGGTCTTAACTGCTTCGTTGTAACGCAGTCGGGTATTTTCGAGGGCAGGCGGACCAAAGGAGCAATCTCAGCCATTAGCGACCAAGCAAGAGTGACTGAGAGGACGCAAACGAACCAATGAGCTCTGGACGAGTGTATTCTACTTTTTCGCCAATAGAGGCTGTCCGTCATACGTGATCTCAGTGAGCGCCTGTTCCTCACGGGCGACTATTTCCTTGGGTAATGGCGCATAGTGCAAAGCAGGGGCCTCCTTTTGTCCATCATGTAACATCCACCATAGGAAATTCACCAGTTTCTGTCCTTGCTCTTTGTTGGATTGCTGTTTGTAGACGAGGACCCAGGTGAACGCGGTGATTGGATACGCTTCTGCTCCAGCCGCATCCGTGAGAGACATACGGAAATCGCGCGGCATATCTTGGGCGGACTCTGTGGCTGCGGCGCTGACGCTGGCCAGCGTTGGCTCAATAAACTTTCCCGATCGATTTTGCACCCAGGCGTAAGGGACATTCGTTTGCAGTGCATAGTTGAGTTCCACATAGCTTATCGCCCCTCTGGTGTTCTTGACCAGCCCCGCCACTCCTTCGCTCTGTTTCGCGGTGATGCCAGCCGGCCACGTCACCGCGGCCCCATGCCACACCTTTTGTTTCCACTCCGGACTGACCTTACTGAGATAGTCAGTAAAGATCGCAGTCGTCCCGCTACCATCGCTGCGGTGCGCCACGGTAATGGCTTGATCCGGAAGGTGCAGAGTTGGATTGAGGGCGACCAGCTGGGCGTCATTCCAGTTGGTAATTTTTCCTAAGAAAATCTTCACGATTGTTTCCGGCGTCAGTTTCAGTCCACTTGCTCCCTGAGGCAAGTTGTAGATAAGCACAACTGCTCCGAGCGTGGTCGGGAAATGGAGGATCTCTCCCCCTTTCGCTGTCTTCATTTGCTCATCAGTCATTGGGGCGTCACTCGCTCCAAACGCTACGGTTTGCTCTACCAATCGTTTCATTCCCCCGCCGCTGCCAACCGCCTGGTAGTCAAAGTGGACACTCCCATCGACGCTCGCGTATTGCGTAAACCACTTCGCATAGAGCGGCGATGGAAAGGTCGCTCCGGCGCCGCTCAGGAGCATATCCGCGGTCGCAGGCGCCAACAAGGTTGCAATCATCACCAACGTCAGGGTCGCTGTGGGAAGTCTTCTGCTTCGAGGTTGGGGTATCTGTCCCGGCATAACGGATCTCCTTATGAACATGCTTCGAGCGTGCTCTGGTTAGTAGGCGCTGAACAAATGGCTAAATCCCCAGAAAAGAAAAGCGGCAAGCACGACCGAGGCTGGCAGCGTGAGGATCCATGCCAGCGCCAAGCTGCGAACCGTACTGAGTTGCACCCCTGACCGATTTGCGGCCATGGTCCCCGCCACTCCCGACGAGAGCACGTGGGTAGTGCTAACCGGCAGGCCGAATGCGTCGGCCGCCCCAATAGTCACCATCGCCGTGATTTCGGCCGCCGCACCTTGAGCGTAAGTGAGATGGTCTTTGCCTATTTTCTCTCCAACCGTCACGACAATCCGCTTCCACCCAACCATGGTCCCGAGCCCCAGGGCCAGTGCGACCGCCACTTTCACCCATCCTGGAATGAACTTCGTGGCTTTGTCGATGTGTTGTTTATAGTTACTCAATGTGGCCCAGTCGGCCGCGGCTATCTGCGGCTGACCGGTTTTTTGCATCAAGCGCATCGCCTCGCTTACCAAGTACATATCGTTGCGAAAATTGCGCACTCGCTCGGGCGGCACGTTGACCAGCGCTTTGTACTGCGCTACCTCATTGCTCAGATCATTCACCAACTCCCGTAACGCCAGGGTAGTGCCCGGCTTGAAGTTCCGTGACTCAATATATTCAGTCACATCTTCCGTTGGATCTCCTACGACTGCTCCAGGCTCGACATATTTATTCAGGGTTTGGACGGTCTGTTGCGACACCGCCACGAAGTCCTGGGTTTGTTCGACCGTCACTGCACGATTAAGCGCATACGCGGTGGGCACCACGCCCACGAGGATCAGCATGATCAGCCCCATGCCCTTCTGTCCGTCATTCGAGCCATGCGCGAAGCTCACGCCGGTACAGGTGAGAATGAGGAGCGACCGAATCCAGAACGGCGGCGGTTGCCCATTTACCGGCGCCTGGTACAGCCGCTGATCAGGAATCAATTTGCGGGCGAGCAGTAACAAAAGTCCTGCGAAAACGAAGCCTATCAGCGGTGAGATAAGCAAGGTCTTGCCGATGGTCATGGCTTGCGCCCAGTCGACGCCGCTGGTGCCGGTTTTGACCGCCATCAACTGGTTGGCGATGCCTACGCCAATAATAGAACCAATCAGTGTGTGTGAACTTGACGCCGGCAGGCCCAAATACCAGGTGCCGAGATTCCAGATAATAGCCGCGACGAGCAGCGCAAAGACCATGGCGAACCCAGCGCCTCCGCCTACTTTGAGAATAAGTTCCACAGGCAGCAATGAGATAATACCAAAGGCGACCGCGCCAGTGGACAGAACCACTCCCAAAAAGTTCCAGAACCCCGACCATACCACTGCGACATGGGGCTCAAGGGAATGCGTGTAAATGACCGTCGCCACGGCGTTCGCCGTATCATGAAAGCCATTAACAAATTCAAATCCTAAAGCGGTGAACAAAGCCACCCCAAGGAGAATGAGAGCGACGACCGACGTACGCGGTGCATTTGCGAGATCGCCCAAAAGGTTCGATCCCGCATAGAGCGCCCCAACAATGAGTACAATGGTAAATATGCCCAAGCCGATTTTCCCGGGGCTATAGCTAATCTTTGCTTCAAGAGCATTGGACGATACAGCATCGGACGATACAGTTGATTCCATTATCCGGCCTCCTTGGTACTGGGAAAAGCGCCATCGTGGACGCACGAGATGACAAAAACATGACAGGAGTATGAAAAAAACATGAAACGGACCGGAGTCTATTTGTCTATTCCGGTTCCAGTGGCAAGTGCGCACTAGTGTTGCGAGAGGACGGACGGCGTTAGGTGATCATGTCCCCCGTTCCGATTGACAATCACTATGCTCGCTATAGTCAAGACGCTGGCGTAGCCCATCCCTCGCCCTACATGTACGAATCACCCAACTTTTAGTGACGAAATGGAGGGTCTGTGGAGCAATTGCAACCAAGGCTAGAGAAGGCCGTGCGTGAAGGCAACTTCGCTAGCGTGCGGGATCAGCTAGATCATTTGCTGCCGTCGTGCTCGCTCTATTTGTCCCATTGATTATCTCTTCAGGAGGCAACTCCAGTTCGCAAGCCTCAGCGCTGATGATCCAGGCGCTGACCCTGGGCGTGGTCACGGTGTGGGAATGATGGCGGGTGATGCGCCGCGAGGTCCTCTCGGGGCTCGCCTTAGGGGCAATTCTCGGCGGCATTGGGTTCTTGCGTACCTCGATCTGGTCCATGTTCTCAGACCTCTACGGGCCGCATTGGTTGTTTGTCGCCCTGACCGTTGGGGCGGCGCTCGTCAGGATCGTGCTGTGGGGGACGCTCTTGGGCTCTATGTTGCCCTTCATTCTGCGACGGCTGGGGGTCGATCCGGCAACGTCCTCTGCTCCATTCGTAGCCACTCTTATCGATGTCACCGGGCTGGTTATTTATTTTAGCGTAGCGATGGTGATCTTGCGTGGGACACTCCTCATGAATATCCGCAAAAGGGCCAGTCGTCCTGAGGTCCGGACACTTTTGCTAAGGAAGCGAGTAGCAAGGAGTAATGCCTTATAAGAGAGTTGAGTTTGCTATGACATAACACTCTCTGACCCCTCGCTTGAACCACTCTATCAACACCATGTTGAGGGAAAAGTTGGTAGCGGGTGCTGGGCTGTCTAGGGGTGATGCGCAGCAAGCCCCAGGTCAAGTCCATCGGCTCCTGTAATCTGGGTTAAGCAGTAGACGCGACGCTTCGACGAGGTGATGGTTGGTTGTAGGCTCTGGGACACTCACTTCATGTTCGTCCAATGTCCGCCCTTCCAGCAAAGTATTACCTGTATGACATTAGCGCCCAGACCTCACCACTTCATGAGAAGTTCATCACAAATTCATGAGGAATTCATCTGCTGGCGTTGCTTTTGTGTATACTTCGGCAGTATGGGACCTCATTGGTTTATAGCGCAGTGGTGGAAACACGCAATACTAAAGTGGGTTTCTCTCAGCCAAAGGAGAAGAAGAGGAAGGCGAGCACGACAGCTTTCCCCGTGTGTGATTCTCCTGCTGCTGTGCTTTCCGTCTGCTATTCGTTCCCAAGTTGCCGCCACGGAAACCTGTCCTCGTGGGGCTCTCGGCAGCGCGGTGGTCGCCCCACAAGATCTCCGCAGTCAGAACGGCGTGCTGAGGGTGAACTTGGCGTTGCGGAGCTTCCGTGATGCGCAGGGATACTTCCGCTATTGCTACGTCGATGCCGAAGGCCATCAGGCTCCTACGCTTCGTCTGCAACCGGGCGATCTGCTCATTTTGCAGCTCACGAATGAACTCTCTTTTGTCCCGCAGTTGAACAACGCACAGTAACAATCCTCCCCTGAATCATGTTTT
>CAZUFQ010000454.1:0-6032 GCA_964618735.1 uncultured Enterobacteriaceae bacterium | reverse complement strand
GTGCCCCCGAGGGCATATAGGGGCAATCCCCCGATCTAGAGGTTCCCCTGCAAGAGCAATTACCCCCAGAAACATCAAGGTCCCCCCAAGCGCCATGTGGGCCTCCACAAGAAGAGCCGGCTCTTGGAAGTTCTGGGCCAAAGTAAGAAGCTGCTCGCTCAACTGGCGTGTTCTCTTAAGCTCTGCCCGCACGAAATAAAACACTCGTAAACCTTCCAGCACAGGGAAAAGCTGTGGGGTCTGGCCTACTTGTTGGCAGATCTCCCAGGCCCGCGTATAGACCCTTTCCATTTCTGGTGCCGCATATCCCTTAGTGGCTATCAGCGGCGCGCCCAATGCGATTTGCAGCGCGAGTTCTTGCTGGGCACGCTCGGGAGTATCGGGCAACGTATTGAGCAAGTTCAAAGCACTAGCAAGATGACCGATCGCTTCCACATTGGCCGAGCGCTGGCTGGCGCGTTCACCGGCCTTCTGCCAATAGAGAATCGCTTGCGCAATGAGACCAGCCTCGGTGTAGTGATGAGCCAATAGCTCAGGCTGCGTCTCCTTGGTTTCTAGAACCTGTTCTTCTAACGCTTGCGCTATCTGCTGATGGAGCTGCTGGCGCTTGCTTTTAAGTAGCGATTGATATGCCGTGTCCTGAATCAGCGCGTGTTTGAAGAGATACGTCACGTGCGGTGGCAGGCCGCGCTGATAGAGCAGCTCCGCCTCCACCAACTGCTTCAGCCCGTGCTGCAAGCTGCTCTCATCTTTGTTGGCGACGGCGTGAAGCAGTTCGTAGTGGAACTCTCGCCCGATGGTCGCGCCCAGTTGGGCGATCTCTTTCGCTGCTCCCAGTCGGTCCAGTCGAGCCATCAGTGAGTCTTGTAACGTTGCCGGAATGGCTAAGGACACGGGCGCAGCATGCTGCGCCCCTACCAATTTACCTTCCTGTGCCTCGGTCCACGCTCCCTGTTCCCCGAGAGCTTCCACCACTGTCTTGGTCAACTCCTCAACAAACAACGGTACCCCATCTGTCTTCATCGCAATTTGCTGCACGATCTCAGCGGGCAGAGCCTTTTCACCCATTACCTGCTCCACCATCGCCTCGATCTGAGGCCTCTCTAAGCGATTGAGCGTGAGCTGCGTGAGGTAAGAACGTGAGCCCCAAGGCGGCGTGAACTCAGGTCGAAACGTCAACACGGTACACATCCGCATAGTGGAGATTTGCTCCAGAAGAAGCGTGAGCACTTCCAGCGTGGAGGGGTCGGCCCAGTGGAGGTCTTCCCAGAGGGTGTAGACCGGCTGTCGTTCCGCTTCCTCGACCAGCCATGTTACGAGAGCAGCCTGCGTCTTCTCCTTCTGCTTTTGCGGACTGACTGTGATCGGAGGGTAACCTTCAGGATGTGGAAGCGATAATAGGGCCGCCAAGAGAGGGAAGGTATCTGCTTGGGGGAAGCGATAGCGGTTCAACCGGTGCTGGAGTTTCTCCAACTTGGCGTTGGGAGAATCTTCTCGCCCAAACTGGAGCAGGCGCTGCAGGTGATTGATGATCGGATACAGCGCACTATTCTGGTGATAAGGTGAGCAATGAAATTCGATGCGCGTCACCCCTGCGGGCTCCAATTGCTCTTTGCACTCCTGCATCAGCCGGGACTTGCCAATCCCCGGCTCACCGCTCAGTAGCACTACCTGTCCTGCCCCGCCTTTGGCCTGCTCCCAGCGTTGTTGCAATAGATTGAGTTCTTCCTCGCGTCCGACCAACGGCGTTAAGCCCGTCCCGACGGCAACTTCAAAGCGGCTTTGCGCTACGCCCTCCCTGCTGATCCTGTATACCGGCATCGGGGTCGAGATGCCTTTGAGCGTCTGCGGTCCCAAGTCCTGACTCTCAAATAACCCCTGCACGAGGCGTTGCGTGGCGGCGCTGATCACCATGGTATCGGGCGTAGCCAACCCTTGCAGCCGCGCCGCCAGGTTCGGCGTTTCGCCCAGCGCTAGCATCTCGCGCTTCGCACTGCCGCCAATTTCGCCGATGACGACGAGTCCTGTGTGGATGCCGATGCGGACCTGGAGGGGAGCCGAGCCGCGACCGTGCGGGAGCGATTTCCCAGCCGCTTGCTGACGCGCGCGGCTCTGTAATTGTTCAATGATCCCCAACCCCGCCCGTACGGCCCGCGCCGCATCGTCTTCATGCGCCGCCGGATAGCCAAAGTAGACTAACAAGCCATCACCCAAGTGCTGTGCGACATAGCCGTCGTAACGATGTATGACCGCGGTACAGGTCTCCTGGTAGGTTCGCACCACGTCCCGCAACTCTTCCGGGTCTAGCTGCTCAGAGAGCGCAGTAGAGCCGACCAGGTCACAGAACATCACGGTCAGTTGCCGCCTTTCGGCGGCATCCAGTCTAGGGTCGAGAGTCTGCAGTCTGGGGTCAGGAAGGGACGCATGTTGAAATGCTAGACTCTGGACACTAGACGCGAGACTGTCTTTCCACACCAGCACTTTGCCGTCTTCGTCGACCGCTACACGCTCGGCGCTAATGAGTTCGTCTGTGACCCCCGCCAGGAATTCATCGTCAAGCTGATAGCGCAGCTTGAGCGACCGATAGGTCACCCGGCCACGTTGTTGCAGCAGCTCGCGGATCTGGTCCAGCGCCTCGTCAAAGGTCATGGGAAGTTTCTACTACAACTTGACCTCTTGTTCTATGTCACTCTTGCAGACAGATAGGCGCCGTGGTCAGCTCACGCATAATGGCTCTGCCGTTTTACTGTTCTCTTTTGTCCTGATGGCGCTTGCTTCTGTGTCCGCTGTCGAGCAGATTTTGTAGAACCTGAAGATAAAGTTGAACTTTTTGCGAGTAAACGTTGCGCCAACCGCTCAATCGTAGCAATGGCCTCTAAAAGTTGCTCAGGAGTATGTTCCTCCCAATCTTCCAGTTGCATGCCCCAATCGAGTAACTCCACACAATCTTCTAACCCGCGTTGTTCCAGTTTTTGCACCACATCAAGATTGAAAAGCATCCGTTCAGCATATCGTATAGTAATGCATTTTCGTCTGAGCAAATCGGCAAGAGACAAGGCATACCATCCAATAAGGCGACAGAGTTCCGTATCCGACAACAAGGGACTTTCTAGAAGATCGACAAGAGCGGTGTGCAAGGAGCGCGACATGAAATTATTTTACCTTAACTCCCCAAACTTTTCTCGTGCGATTGTGCTCGAAATAGTGGATTTCCGTTCCATCTTGGCCGCGGTAGTACACCTTTCGCCACTCCCCCGGAAGATGTTCCCGAAGTGTGCTTAATATCTCCAAGTTCTTCACCTTCACCTTACGGAATTCCTGGCGCGCCGGCTTCCATCCATATGGGATCTTGCCGGACTTTTGTAACGAATCAACAATCTCACTTGCTGGGATCTTCATCCTAGTCAGAGCCGCTTATAGCGTCTGTTTCACGCGTAATGGCCCCGCCGTTTCACCGCCATTTCCCGCTCTAGATAGAAGATCTCCATCTTCTCCCAGGAGTCACCTTTTTTGACGAATTTGTGGCCACGCAAGATAGCGGAGACGACGCCAAGATCTGGTCGACCTGGATACGCTCGCTTGTCCTTGATTTCAGTCGCGGCGAAGACCGTATCGCCGACGAACACGGGTCCGGTATGGCGTCCGGTAATGTAGCAAATATCACCTACCGAGTTATCACCCACGTCCGGACAAGAAAGACCAAGGCAGAGATTGAACGGAATCCCACCATACACGATCAACTGTCCACCGATGTACTTAGCGGGATTCTGATCCACCAGATACTGATTGCTATGAACTTGGGAAGTGTTATCAAGCGTGGCGGTAAGTTCCATATGCGCCGTGGTGACCGTGCGCCCGCGCGAATGCTCAAGCACGTCGCCGATGTTGAAATCCTCGAAGTACGTGTCCGGGTTCGTCAGGTGCGACAACTCGCGGTACTTACGGTTTTCTTCGTAGGCAGGGATCTGCAAGTCGCACGGAATCTGCAGCGCTTCGGCGAGCGCCGCGGCTTCGACCTTTACGTCTTGCTTGTCTTTCCAAATTTGCACTTTGCGCTGGAGCGTCAACACGATCTCATTGTGTTGATTTCGTCCAGTAGTTTGCACGTGCACGACACCGCGGTCCGGCTCTTTGGAAGACGGCTGTACGCCAATGATTGTAGTTTCGACTTCGATTGTGTCGCCGCTGTAAACCGGCGCGCCAAAGCGCATATCACGATACTCTAAATTGGCGCGAGCATTCTCGGAAATATCTTCGACACTCTGGCTGAACACGATGTTCATCACCAACCCCGGCGGAGCAATTAATCCTTTGAACCCGTAGCGCTGAGCATAGCGCAAGTTCTTGCTCAGGGGGTTGGTCGTCATGCCGAATTCGGTGAAGGCGTTGAACAAACCTTCGGTCACGGTCTTGCCGACCTTGTGACGGAAGAGTTGGCCAACGCGAAAATCTTCTAAAAAATTGCCGCGTTTTTTACGAATAATCACGAGTGGTCCTTATTAGCGACGAATCGAGAGCGGAGACAGCAGTTCCAAAAAGTCATTCAAGTTGTTGAACCTGAGAAACATGTTGTGACGTTTCTGTTCCCCCATCGTAGCGAATGGCTTTTCGGCGTAATTATGACCGGGATAGAGCACGGTATCGTCTGGCAGCTTCGCGAGCTTTTGCGTCAGACTGTAGTACATATCTTCCGGACTGCTGCCGGGAAGGTCGACGCGCCCACACGAGTTAATGAACAAGGTGTCTCCGGCCACCAAGCGATTCGCGACTAAAAAGCATTGCGAGCCGGGCGTATGACCAGGCGTATGGATGAACGTCACTTCGATATTCCCGACCGTCGTTTTGTCCCCACTGTCTACTGTGACAATGTCCGAATCGGACAGTCCGGTCAGCCGCGCCAGGAACGGCGCTTCGGTTTTGTTGATATATACTTTCGCCTTGATTTTTTCGAGCAGTTCAACCGCCCCTTCGATATGGTGGCCTGAAAAGTCGCCGCCAAGATGATCTTGGTGATAGTGCGTCACGAGGGCTTTCGTGATGGTAAACCCATCCTGTTCGGCGAGCTGCAGAAGACCGGGAATGTCCCAGGCCGCATCGACGACCAGCGCTTCACGGGTGAGGGTGTCGCCGATCAGATAGGTAAAGTTCTGCATCGGCCCAATTTCGATTTGTTTAAAATAGAGCGATGAGTCCACCATGATGTTTCAGTCCTCTTCACGGAACCCGCACTACGCATCACGTAGCGCGCATTACGTGGTGCGTGCGTTGTTTTTCTGTGCTGCTGCTTTTGCTTCTCGGTCGTGTCCTCGCAGCCCGCGTTCCCACAGATATTCGGGCTCGCCGAGGTTTTTACTGGCCCAGCGAGAGAGCACGAAAAGTAAATCGCTGAGACGATTCACATACTTCAGCGGCCAGGAACTGATTTCTTCTTCGCGCGAGAGCCGCAGGATTTCTCGTTCGGCGCGGCGACAGACCGTGCGCGCTTGATGGAGGAACCCGCCGACTTTGCCCCCGCCAGGAAGAATGAAAGAATTCAGCGGGGCTAAATCTTTTTGTAGCTCGTCAATGAGTTTTTCTAACGCGTTGACTTCATTATCACCGACGTGGAATTGGCCTTCATATGAGAAATCTGAGGGAGTGGCGAGTTCACTGCCAAGATCGAACAGCTCATTCTGCAAACGCCGAAAAACGTCATCAAGACGTTGCGCGGCGGGCAGGCGGTCTTTGAGGTCGTCGTTAAAAACGCGCGCGAGGCCAAGAACGGAATTGAGTTCATCGATCGTGCCGTACGCTTCGATACGTGCGGCGTCCTTAGGTGCTTTTTTGCCGCCGACGAGTTTGGTGAATCCTTTGTCGCCGGTGCGCGTGTAGACTTTGGTGATGCGAATAGCCATGGGATTGGGGATGAAGGATTGGGGATGAGGGATTGGGGAAGACTTCTACCAACCCCCAACCCCTCATTTCTAACCCCTAGTCTTGCAGTCGTTTCGCGAGGGCTTCACTCTCCTGCCAGATTTCTCGCGGCAGGTGCT
>CAZUFQ010000453.1:0-6032 GCA_964618735.1 uncultured Enterobacteriaceae bacterium | reverse complement strand
TGATTGGAGCAGTCGACACTCCGGGAGACGCCCAGGCTCTCGTAGTCAAGGCAAACCTCGCCTTTGTTGCCGATGGCTTATCGGGGATTCAAGTGCTCGATGTCAACAGCCCCACCGCGCCGCAGTTGATTAGCTCTATCAACAGCGGGGGAATGGTCAACGGAGTAGACGTCGCGCCAGACAGACCTCTCGTAGTGGTCACTTTTGAGCCTGGCGGGTCTGACAACAGGTCAGGAGTCAAAGTTATTGATGTGACAGATCCGCAACGTCCCTCGCTGCTGGGAAGCGTCGCGACCGGAGACGCACGGGATGTAGCAGTCAAAGGCAACTTTGCCTTTGTAGGCGATTACACCGTGAGCTTTAGTTTTACCTCGATAGATATCAGCGATCCACGCAATCCAGTCGTGCGGGCTTCCACCAATCCAACGATAGGGGGTCTGCTGAACGATATTGCCTTAGCAGGACGCTTTGCCTTTGGCGCCGACAAGTTCTTTGTGAATGGAGTACCGATTATCGATGTGAGTACTCCGGAGGCGCCCATTCCACGAGCGATTCTGGATTTTAGCGCGTTCGGTGACGATACCGGCAGAGGGATTGCGGTAGATAATAGCTTTGTCTACCTGATCGACGCGAAGGGTGGTGGAGCGCTTGGCAGTGCTACTCGTTTGTTCATCGGCCAATATCAGATACCGAACGAGGACACGGCGGGAATTCCACCCACGGTCAAGATTATCGATCCTCTGCCTGGGGAGAAGGTTGTTGAAGGCTCGATGCTTCCGATCACTGTCGAAGCGCTGGATGATGTTGCAGTTGAAACTGTGGATTTTCTGGTCGATGGCGCGGTCGTCTTCACTGATGCTTCAGCTCCGTATCAATTCCGTCTCAAGGCGCCTGCGGGACCCGCCCTTCTCACCCTGGCGGCTACAGCCAGTGATCTGGGGGGTAATATCGCTGTGGCTCAAGATATTGTGGTTAACGTGATCCCTGACCCGCTCACCACGGTTGTGGGACAGGTAATCGACACGACGAGCAATCCTGTGGGAGGAGCGACGGTCACGTGCCTGACGGTCTCTGGCCTTACTGCTATCGATGGAAGCTTTTCGATTTCTGGCGCGCCGACAAACCGTGGATCTATCCGCTGCACGGCGACCTTTACCGCTTCTAATGGGTCAATCTTCAAGGGAAAGTCTTTAGCCACTCCTCCTGTTGGTGGGGGCGTGACAGATGTCGGGACGATCACGGCCCGAGCAACAACCTTCACAGTCGATAGCACTGCCGATGCAAGCGACGCGACCCCAGGAGACGGTCGTTGCGCCACCAGCACGGGCGTCTGCACGTTGCGGGCGGCTCTCCAGGAGGCCAATGTCCATGCTGGCGACAACGAGATTCATCTCCCTGCGGGCAGCTACGTTCTGACTCAATCTGTTCCCTGCATCGGCCCTACATTCCCTACACTTGCCCTCTGTATTAGCGGCAATCTTACTGTCACCGGCGATGGTGCGGCCACGACGATTATCGATGGGAGCGCCCTTGACCGGGTATTGTTGGTTCGCTCGGGCGCCACGGCGACGATCAACGGGGTAACTATCACAAATGGAAGTCCCCAGCTTGGCTCTGCCTTCCTTGATGGCGGGGGCATTAGAAACTCTGGGGTATTGACCCTTATTGATAGCGTCATCACTGGGAATACTGCTCCCTCCGCCAGTGGCGGTATTGCTAACTACGGGACCTTGAACCTGATCAATAGTACGGTCAGCAATAACACCGCTATCCCGAACAACGGCAGTGGTGGTGGTATCAGCAACCAGGGCGCGGCAACACTCACCAATAGTGCAGTCAGCGGCAACAAGTGTGGAGCTAGCGGCGGCGGTATCTTCAACTCTGGCGGCGCGTTGACCATGACTAACAGCACAGTTAGCGGCAACACTGCAACTGTCGCCAACACTGGCCTCGGCGGTGGGATCTTTAACAACAATTTCAGTACGCTCACCGCCACGAACAGCACGATCAGCGGGAATATGTCAAACAGTTCTGGCGGCGGCGTCTTTAATAGCAGCCCTGGCGCTGTGGTGAATCTGAACAACGTCACCATCGTAGACAACGCTATCGTGACGAACGTTGGCCAAGGCGGAGGCATATCAAACAATGGCGTGGTCAATCTCGCAAACACCTTAATTGCAAGAAACACTCAACTAACCGGGCTGGCGCCGGATTGCCTTGCTGGATCCGGTGCGCCGCTAAATTCTCAGGGTTACAACTTGATCCAGAATACGACTGGATGCGCCATCAACGGCGATAGCACCGGCAACCTAACGGGACACAATCCACACCTTAGTCCGTTAGAGGACAATGGTGGTCCCACTCAGACGCATGCGCTCCTCACAACTAGTCCGGCAATTGACACGAGCAATCCCACCACGCCGGGAACTGGCGGCGCCGCCTGCGCGGCAACCGACCAGCGGGGTATTCCTCGTCCTCAGCCGCCTGGTGGTCGGTGCGACATAGGGGCCTATGAAAAAGAACAATAATCCATGACGATCGAAGGTCATTATTCTCTATAGTCGAGATCTGCTCTCATGAGGAAATTCAGCGCGTTGCACGGAGAATGCGAGCGCCTCAGGAGCGGCGTCTATCTTTGCACTCAACCATATTTCTGGTTATGTGACGCTGCTGTGAGGAGTCGTCCACGTCAAAAAAACTCACCCACCGGACATTGCCTGAGCAATTCCGTTAGAATCCTTCCTCTCCAGATCGCGCGGCAATGTCGGCGGCTACGGGAAGGGAACTAGGGACATCGTTGCTTGCCTCTCGTTCTTCCTTGTGCGGCGCCGCCGCCACTTCGGTCCTCGCCTGTGGCTCAGTCCCGCGGCGAAAACATTCAAGAAGGGATGGGCCTCCAGGCAGAGCGCGGAATCCCGTTCGGGGATTGATATAGGTGAAAACGACGCCTTCAGGAAGCGGAAAATCACGTATCGGCGCATCACCTAAAGCTTTTTGCATGAACTCCAGCCAGATTGGGGCCGCCACATGTCCGCCAGTTTCTTTGTCTCCCAATGGGCGCTTTTCATCATATCCGACCCACACGCCGACCAGCATTTCCGGTGTATACCCAATAAACCATGCGTCTTGAAAATCATTGCTCGTTCCGGTCTTTCCCGCTGCTGGTCGTTCAATAGCGTGCGCCGTTTTCCCGGTTCCCCGCTCTACGACGCTTTCCAACATGCTCGTGATCAGATAAGCGTTTTCTGGCGCGAGGACAGGTTTTCGCACCACTGTAAATTCACGCAACGGCTGGCCCGCGTTATCAGAAATCTGTGTCATGAACAGCGGGTCAAAGAGATTGCCGCCGGTGGCAAACACACCGTAGCCTCGCACCAATTCTACTAACGTAACTTCAGAAGAGCCTAACGCGATCGACAGGTTGCGCGACAGCCGACTGTGAAAGCCGAATTTTGGAATATAGGAAGTGAGATATTTGACCCCGAGCTGCGCCGCTATTTTCACGGTCACCACGTTCCGAGAAAACGTCAGCGCTTCGCGTAAACGCGTGGGACCAAAGTAACGCTGTTCATAATTTTGCGGCGTCCACACCCGGCGATGGTCGCTAAACGACACCGGCCCATCCACCACGACCGACGCTGGCGTGAAGCCATGCTCCAACGCGGCGGCGTAGATGAACGGCTTGAAGGCTGAACCGGGCTGACGTTTTGCCTGTGTCACACGGTTGAACTGGCTGCGTTGAAAGCTAGACCCGCCCACCATGGCTTTCACATAACCAGAAGTGAGATCAATCGCAATAAGCGCGCCCTCGGGGCGCGGCTCGTCGTTGCGTTCACACTTCTGTCGCTCACAGAGCGCATCGATCCCCTGCTGTAACGCCTGTTCTGCAGCTTGTTGCAGCGTCAGGTTGAGGGGAGTATGCACGGCAAAGCCAAGCTGATGGGCGGCGTTTCCACCATATTGTTTTTGTAAAAGTTGGTGTACGTGCTCCACATAAAAGGGAGCAGGTGAAGCGAGCTCCGATTCGGGACGCCGCGCTATCGGTGCAATTGGCGTCTGCCAGGCTTCCATCGCCTGCGTATAGGAGAGGTAATGTTCATCCATCATCCGCTCTAACACGTAGCGCTGCCGCATCTTTGCCTGTTCCCAGTTCTTGAAGGGAGAATAGCGACTCGGCGAAGGCGGCAGCCCTGCAATCATTGCCGCTTCGGCAAGGGAAATCTCATTGACGGATTTCCCAAAATACTCGCGCGCCGCCGCTTCGACCCCGTAGGCGCCGCTGCCGAGATAAATTTGATTGAGGTACAGCTCCAGAATTTCTTTTTTACTGAGTTGTCTTTCTAAACGCAGCGCGAGAATGACTTCTTGCAGTTTCCGACGATAACTTTTCTCGGGCGTCAACAAGAGATATTTGACTACCTGCTGCGTAATCGTGCTGCCGCCTTGTAATTTCCGTCCAGCGTTCCAATTAAACAGAAAGGCGCGCCCCATACCCAGGGCGTCCACCCCTGGGTGATAATAAAAATTGGCGTCCTCAGCCGCGAGAAAGGCTTGTTGCACTATCGGAGGGACGCGCTCGAGCGAGATCGGATAACGTTTCTCAAGGTAGAATTCACCGATCAAGGTATTGTCATCGGCGTACACGCGTGTGACAGCTGGAGTCATATAGTGAGTTAGCTGGTCGACCGACGGCAGGGCCATTGTGAGATCGCAATAGAGGAGCCAGGCGACGCCAGCAAAAAAGATAAGAAAAGCGCTTCCCAGCACCCGTATGAGCAGACGCAACGGATGCCCTTCTTGCCGCCAAGAGCGAGGCGTAGGTGGATGCGAGCGCATTGTCATGGAAGTTTCATCCTACCCTATCTCTGAGTCAAGACCAAACATTGCCATGGCTGCTAAACTCTTGCCGCTTTGCACCGATCAGCACAAGAGGCGGACGAAATACTAGCATGAAGCTTTCTTTGACAACAGAAAGAATCCAGCTTACACAAGCTGAACGACAAAGACGCCACGAAGTGCGTCGTCGAGTGATCTTGCCGCTCCGTCTCACCACTGGTTCTGGAGAGATGATTCCCGCGGTCGTCCTTAACCTGAGCGCTTCTGGGCTCTTGCTGCTTGTTGATGAGCGCTCCTCGCTTACCTTGCCGCCGCCGCGAGGCTCACATTTAGACGGAGCCTTTTTCTTCGAAGATATCGAGCTCCCCCAATGTACACTCGAAGTCGTCAGAATCGTCCGACAAGGCAATACCCAATTTGTTTTAGGATGTCGGTTCGTAGACGTTCCTTCCACAATTCTGAGGGAAATCCGCTCGAAAATGACCACCCGTCCCAACGACGAGTTGTCTTATTCCACTTCCTAAAAGATCCTGGCTTTCTCTTTTCCGCCGTGGACAAGGCGCTTAAGCGCCTTGCCTACAGTCCACAATATTACTTTCAACGGGGATTTGGCATTTTAAGTCGCGATAATTCATGAGCGTGATGCCCTCTGTGGTCAGCGCCGCCCGAACGGCAGGGCTGATCAACGCGGCAAGTTCTTTGTCACGGCGGTACGTTGGCGTCCAGTATCGCACTTCGGGGCATGGCAGGAACGCTGGGTGACTATAGATCTCCGTCACTCCAGTGCGTAGTTTTGGCAACAATGCAAGAAGATACCGTTCATTCAGGTTGCCGCTTTGATGTAAGCCAAACAGTGCATCCGGAAACGCAATCTTACTCGCACGGAGTTTTTGTTCGGCTCCCCGGGCAAGTTGCGTAAAAATCAACGACTCCCAACGCTTGCGAAGCTGCTGGCGCGGATCACAGGATAAACTCGTCGTCAGATCTTCTCGGGTAAGCCGTATTGCTTTGACGCCATACTCCGGCGCTAGCTCCGTCAAGATCTTGAGCACGGTTGGATGCATGTGGATATGCAAATGTCCATCAACCTGGGCAAGCGGCAAGCCAGTCGCGAGAAACCGTTCAATTTGCCCCCGGCATTCGTCCTGCAACTGCTAACGAGCCTTACGCGAAAACAACTACCGCAGCACAGACGC
>CAZUFQ010000452.1:0-6036 GCA_964618735.1 uncultured Enterobacteriaceae bacterium | reverse complement strand
CGTCACCTCGTGGTACGACATCTTCGCTGAAGGCGGGATGAGCGCATATCAAAGCGTCAAAGCAAACAGCAATTTTGCGAAGGCCCGCAACGGCCAACGGTTGATAATAGGCCCCTGGGGCCACCTGCTGCCGTATCACATCCCGAGCTCGCGGGGCACGGGCGACATCGATTTCGGACCAAACGCCTTGATCGATCTTAATCAAACCCTGCTGCGCTGGTTCGATTACTGGCTCAAAGACGTAAAAAACGGCGTGATGGACGAGCCGCCGGTCACGATCTTCACTCTGGGCGAGAATCGCTGGCAGACGCTGTCCGACTGGCCGCCGCCCGCGATGCGGCAGGTGCGCTATTTCCTTCACAGTCAGCAGGGCGCGAATTCTTTGCGCGGCGACGGCGCCCTTTCAACTGTACCGCCTAGTGGTGAACGCCCTGACGCCTATGTCTATAATCCAGATGATCCAACGCCATCACTGGGCGGCAACAATCTCACCATCGACATTGGCGTACAAGATCAACGCCCGGTCGAAGAGCGGAATGATATCCTGGTCTACACCTCGGACCCGCTAGAGCAGCCGCTAGAAATTACCGGCCCGGTGACTGTGGCCTTGTGGGCCTCTTCTTCAGCGGTTGACACCGACTTCACCGCCAAACTGGTGGATGTGCATCCCAATGGCTATGCGCAGAATCTGCTTGACGGAATCATCCGCGCACGGTACCGAGAGTCCGCGAGCGCGCCAAAGCTGATGGAGGCGGGCAGGCCCTACCTGTTCACCATCGATCTGTGGGCGACAAGCAACGTGTTCCTGCCGGGGCATCGTATCCGGTTAGAGATCAGTTCGAGCAATTTCCCGCGCTTCGATCGCAACCTCAACACTGGAGAGCGCTTCGGTGAGGGAACGAAAGGGGTGTCCGCCAGGCAGACCGTGTTCCATCAAGACGACATGGCGTCGTATGTCCTGCTGCCGGTGATGCCAAGGTAGAAGAAACGGCATGAGGCGCACCATATGAGGAAGAGCTGAAGGAGAACTCCTATGCAAAGCAGTCAACAACGTATCTTGACCACTCATACGGGGAGTCTCCCTCGGCCCCGCCCGCTTCTGGACCTTTTGCTTCGTCAAGAGCGTGGGGAGCGTATTGACGAAGGAGAATTTGCTCGTCAGATTGAAGAAGCGGTAAGGACAGTCATCGACAAGCAACTCGCCGCCGGGATTGATGTCGGGAATGATGGGGAGGAGCCGCGTCCGAGTTTCGCCGGCTATGTGACACAACGGATGACGGGCTTTGGCGGAGGAGCGACTCGACCACCATGGCGCGACTTTGTCGACTTCCCTGACTTTGCTGCGTTGTGGCAAAAACGCATGGCGCACCAGACAACTGCCGCTGCGCTCACCACGCCCCAAGCCATTGCCGAGATCGAATATAACGACCTCACTGCTGCTGCGCAGGAATGCGAGATCTTTGTTCGGTGCGCCCAGGCGCACCCACAACAATTCACTGACCGGTTCATGACCGCCGTCTCGCCGGGCATGGTCGCAACTTATCTGCTCAATGCTCATTACGATTCACACGAAAACTACGTGCTCGCCATGGCTCGGCAACTCAAGAAGGAATATGAACTGATTCATGCCAAAGGGTTACTTTTGCAAATCGACGCACCAGACCTTGCTGCCGATCATGGCTGGTATTTCCAACACGCTTCGCTCGAAGAATTTCAAAAAGTGGTGGAATCCAATGTCGCTGCGATCAACCTAGCGACGGAGAACATTCCTGCAGATCGTATTCGTCTCCATGTCTGCTGGGCGAATCTCGAGTCGCCGCATATTCATGATGTGCCTCTCGCGAAGATTTTGCCCATTCTTTACCAAGCTAAAGTTGGAGCGCTTTCCATTGAACTGGCGAATCCCCGTCATCAACATGAATACATAGTGTTCAAGCAATATCGGCTGCCTGACTCTATGCTCCTGATTCCGGGAGTCATTGATCCCAAGACAAATTACGTTGAACACCCGGAAGTCGTGGCTAATCGCATTATACAAGCAGCGGAGGCGGTGGGGGATCGGAGCCGCATCATTGCTGGGGTAGATTGTGGATTCAGCACTGTTGCAGGGTTCGAGATGGTTGCAGAAAGTGTGGTCTGGGCAAAACTGCGCACCCTGCGCGAAGGCGCCGATCTCGCCAGCACCCGGCTGTGGAGTTGAACACGGAGGTTCCTAGGGCAGCCGGGGAATGGCGTCCCCGGCGCAGCGCCTGCTTGTCAATACAATACTCGCTCGTCCTTGAGAGCAGCGATGGTCTGCTAGGAATACCCTAGCACTTCGCGCATCACCTGATCTGTGTGCTGCCCTAATAGCGGGGCTGGCGTTCGTACGCCATTTGGGCTTTGTGTGAGTCGCCAGGGCATCCCCATATGCGTCCGCATCCCCACTTCGGGATGGTCGAGTCGCTCGAAAAACCCACGAGCATTAAGATGTGGATCTTCTATGAGATCCTTTCCACTCATTGATGGAAACGCAGCCACCCCGACCGTTTGGAGCTTGTGCGTGATCGCCCACTTCTCCTGAGTGAGGGTCCATGCCGAAAGAATTTCGTCCAGTGCTTCTTCATTCGCTTTCCGCACGTGCTCGGTGTAAAACCGTGCGTCATCCGCCAGCCCCGGTTGTCTGATCGCTTGACACAAAGCGCGCCACTCGTCATCCGTGCCGCAGGCAATCGTGACCCATTCATCGTTCCCGGCGCAGCGAAAACAATTGTGCGGAGCCATCAACGGATCGCGGTTCCCGCGCCGTGGCGGTTGCACTCCGTTCATAGCATAGTCCATCCACCCTTCCGCCACGAGCGCGGCGACCGACTGCCACAAGGAGACGTCGATATGCTGGCCGCGCCCCGTCCGCCGCCGCGCCGCCAGAGCCGCACAGATAGCCGCCGCCGCGTGGATACCCGAGGTGGGATCACCATACGCCATCCCAACCTCTTCAGGCGGACCGCCCTCATAGCCGGTGATGGAAGATAATCCCGTCAGCGGCGGAATCGCCGGACCATAGGCCATGTATTTACGTTGTGGTCCTGTTTGTCCATAGCCGGAAATGGACGCCATGACGATGTCCGGTTTGATCTTTTTGAGCTCCTCGTACCCCAAGCCTAATTGATCCATGACGCCGGTGGCAAAGTTCTGGAGGACGACATCACTCTTACGGATCAACTCTTTGGCGATGGCAATTCCTTTTGTCGTCGTCAGGTTCAGCAGCATACTCTGCTTTCCCTGCCCCCACTGGTTGAACAGCGCACAGCGGTTCACTCCAGGCTCCATACCTGTCGGATAGTACGGAAGCCGCCGTGCGAGATCGATATGCGCCTGCGACTCAATCTTGATCACTTCCGCCCCGAGATGAGCAAGATGCATAGCGCAGAAGGGACCCGCCCATACCCAACTAAAATCCGCCACGCGAATACCGTCAAGGGGAAGGCCGGTGCTAGGGGCTTGGTGTTGGGTGCTAGAGGCGCGGGGTGGGGAACTTGGAACCTGAAACTTGGAACTTGAAACTTCAGTATTATGCTCGCCGAGCAAAGGCGCTGGACGGCGAATGCGCCACCAGGGCTCGTGCAGCTGATAGGGCGCGCCAAGCTGGGTCAGAGCGCCGGCGCGAGGATGCGTGACATCAACGAAAAACTGTCGAGCGTGTAACTGCTCTTGGGTAGCGAGCTGGGCCATTGTGAACACCGGAGCGAAGCACACGCGCTGCTCGTGCCCCATACGAAAGAGTTCGTCTACCCGCCACTCTTTCATCCATTCTGCCAAATATAGACTCAAGGCGTCCTGGTTTTTTGCCCGGTTCGCGAGTCCTTGGAAAATCTCCCACGTGCTCCACTCGGGATTGCCCATCAAGGTGAGCAGCCGTTGCCACTGATCTTCCTCACCAATCACGAGAAACATGAGCCCATCCCGGCATGGGAAGATGCCCCACGGATAGAGCAGGCGCTTTCCCAGGCGCGTGGCAATCTGACTTTGATACGTATAGTTGGGTGCACTCACATCGACAAACGACGCGATATACGCCTGGCTGGAAAAGTCGATATGTTCTCCTTCCCCTGTTTGAAGAGCACGAAAGTAAGCTGCCAACGCCGCCGTCACCGCCGCCACGCCGGCTTGAAAATCGGCCTGGTGTCCTGCCGCTTTGAGCGGCGGCAAATCAGGGCGGTCTGACCCGCCAGGACTGAGCCATGCCCATCCTCCGCCGTGAGCAACGGTCAGTTCATACGCGTTATAGTCTTTGTGTGGTCCGGTGAGGCCAAAAGGTGTTATCGAACACATCACCAAGCGCGGGTTGGTGGAGCGAAAGGCCGAGTAGTCGATGCCCAAGGCCGCCATTTGCGCGGGTGGATAATTGTGGACTAAGAGATCTGCCCAGGCTATCAGCCCACGAAGCGTGTCCTTGTCCCGTTGAAGGTCAAGCGTGACCCCCCGCTTATTAGTGTTCAAGTAGAGGAAGAGACCGCTCTTCTCTAGATCAACAACCCCGCTAGGAAACGGTCCACGCTCACGGGCGCGGTCGCCCTCCAGTTCTTCCACCTTAATCACTTCAGCGCCAAGATCGGCCATCAGCTTCGTCGCGTATGCTGCCGACACCATATGCCCCAGTTCCAAAACTTTCACGCCTTCTAGTCCCTGCATGTGTTTGCTCCCTCTTTTTTGACCTGACGAGCCATCGGTTCATCGATGAGACCACGGCTCCAATTTCTTCCATGGCTCATACGACATTCGACCGTAGTTCTGCAACAGCTCCCCCATTTGACGGAAGACAAGGGGCTTAAGCCCCTTGTCTCCAGAACCAATCTACAATTTAGGAAACCTATATTTCCTCACTTCGTGTTACGACAGCCTTTCCCAATAGCGCTGCTGCACGTCCCACACGCGCGGCAAGAGCCCATGGATATTGAACGCAGGCAATGAGACGTCGAGCGCTTCTCCATTCATCTCGTCTAACACCCGCCTCGTCGAGCTTTGTAAACCTTCGAGATCGTACCCTCCTTCGAGAATGGCGGCGCACCGACCTTGCGCGTGATCGCGAGCCACTCGCAAAAGCAGCCGCGCCATCAGACCAAACCCTTCCGCTGTCACCACCATGCCGCCAAGCGGATCACGGGCATGAGCGTCAAACCCGGCGGAGATGAGCACGAACTCCGGCTCGAATTGTCGACAAATCGGCTCAATAACTGTTTGAAAAAGTTCTAAATATTCTTCGTCGCCATAGCCGGCCGGCAGAGGCAAGTTGACAGTGTAGCCTTCTCCTGGACCGCGCCCCGCTTCTTCAGCGGCCCCTGTCCCCGGATAGTAGGGGTATTGATGAGTGGACACGTAGAGGACGCTGGGATCGTCGTAGAAACTGTGCTGCGTGCCGTTGCCATGATGGATGTCCCAATCCATAACCAGGACACGTTTGAGGCCGAATTTTTCTTTGAGATATTGCGCGCCGATAGAAACGCTGTTGAATAAACAAAAACCCATGGCGCGATTCCGTTCGGCATGATGACCAGGAGGGCGCACTAAGGCAAAGCCATTATCGATCTCTCGTGTCATCACCGCTTCAAGTAGAGTGAGCAAGCCGCCAGTCGCGAGAAGAGCAGTATCATATGACTGTGCGGAAACCGAAGTGTCAGCATCAAACGCGAACCGCTCTTGCTGGGCGGTCGCAGCAACACGGTCGATGTGAGAGGGCTCGTGAATCAAGGCGATTTCCTGCGGTGTCGCCAAGCGCGGCTCGAAGCGCTTAAGCCCAGCGCGTTGGTAAGTTTCCACCAAGTTCAGCAGCGCGCCAATGCGTGCGGGACGTTCAGGATGATTCCGCCCGGTGAAATGATTTTGATAACGAGAGTCGAGGACGATACCTGTACGTAACATAACGTCTCCTTAGTCAATTTCTTTCTGTCGTCAGAACTTGCGCCGGTAGCTTGATTATAATACCGTAGCGTCATCATGTTTGGCATTGGCGTCCCTGAACTTCTCGTCATTATGGTGGTAGCGCTTGTCGTACTTGGG
>CAZUFQ010000451.1:0-6042 GCA_964618735.1 uncultured Enterobacteriaceae bacterium | reverse complement strand
CAAGCTAGAGGTAGCGGTCTTTAAGCTCCAACAGCGGATTTACCGAGCCTCCCACGCGAACGATCGCAAACGAGTTCACAAGCTACAGCGACTATTAGTGAAGTCACGTGCGGCAAAGTATCTGGCCGTGCGACGAGTCACGCAAGACAACCAAGGCAAACAAACGGCAGGCGTGGACGGTATCAAAGCCCTCACGCCCGCCCAACGCCAACAGGTGGTCGAGCAGTTTGACACGTGGCCTCTCGGCAAGCCTGCCCGCCGCGTGTGGATTCCCAAACCGGGAACCACCGAATTTCGCCCGCTCTCGATTCCGACTCTCTACGATCGCGCACACCAAGCGTTGGTCAAGCAAGCGTTGGAGCCGGAGTGGGAAGCGAGGTTTGAGCCCAACAGCTACGGCTTTCGTCCGGGTCGGTCGGTGCATGATGCGATCGGAGCCGCGTTTATCGCCATCAATAAGCATCCCAAGTACTGCTTAGATGCCGATATTGCAAAATGCTTCGACCGCATCAACCAAACCGAACTCGTGCGCAAGCTACAGACCTTCCCACAACTGAGGCGGCCCATTCGGCGCTGGCTCACTGCGGGGGTGTTGGATCACGGCGTGTTGAGCGCAACGGAGACCGGAACCGGCCAAGGGTCGGTGCTCTCCCCGTTATTGGCGAACGTGGCGCTACATGGCATGGAAGCGTATCTCTGCGCCCAATTCCCTTCGAGCAAAGACATTGGGCCGCCAGGGAATCGCCACGCCAAGTCGATGAGCTGGAAACTACACGTCATCCGCTTTGCGGACGATCTTATCGTCCTGCATCGCGACCCGGCGGTGATCCAGCAGTGCCAACAGCTCCTGACCGAGTGGCTCCAGAAACTGGGACTGGAACTCCATCCCACCAAGACGCGCCTTGCTCATACCCTTCACCCAGAGGGCGGCAAAGCGGGCTTTAACTTTCTAGGCTTTGAGGTACGCCAGTATCCGGTAAGCCGCTACAATGCCAAGCACGGCTTCAAGACCCTCATCAAACCCAGCCGCACTGCCGTCAAACGGCACTATGCCCAGCTCTGTGCGATCATCAAGACGAATCAAGCGGCCTCCCAAGACCACTTGATTCGCCAGCTCAATCCCGTGATCGTCGGCTGGAGCAAGTACTACAGTGCCGTAATCAGCAAAGCCAGCTTCCAACGCTTGGATCACTTGCTGTACCTGCGGCTGGCGCGCTGGGCGCGGTTCCGTCATCCCCACAAAGGACGACGCTGGATTACGCGCAAGTACTGGCGTCTTGAAGAGGGACTGGGCTGGCGCTTTGGCTCCAAAACGGGACCCTTGTTGACCTGGCACTCGACGACGCCGATTATTCGGCACCGGAAAGTGAAAGGCACGGCAAGCCCCTTCAATGGGGACTGGCGCTATTGGGCAGCACGACGCGGCTACTACCCTGGAATCTCACGCCGAGTCGCGATCCTACTCAAACTCCAACGCGGACGCTGTGGGTATTGTGACCTCGTCTTCCTGCCAGAGGCGTTTCTGGAAGTGCATCACCGTAATCACCAACACGGAGATAACTCCAGATACAATCTGGTGGCGGTCCACCGTCACTGTCACGACCAGATACATGGTGGCCGTCGCGATCAATCGTACCGGGAGCGTACTTATGACAAGAGCCGGCCCGCTTGAGGAGCCGTGTGCCGGGCAACTGGCATGCACGGTTCTGCAGACCAGCGGAGGGAGCGATCCCTTCGCTGAGTTCAACCGCGCGCTCAAACTGGCGATTCGCCAGCGCAAGAATTCGTTGTTCTATGCCACGGAACATAGCGCCTATATTGCCAGTCTGCTGACCAGCGTGATTGCTACCTGTCTACAGGCAGGGGTCAATGCCCTGGACTATCTGGTCGCGGTGCAGAATCATCGGCAGGCGGTCTTTGCCAATCCCGGGGCGTGGCTGCCGTGGACCTATCCGGCTGAGCTGGGGGCCTCGTAAGGGACCGGTCGCCAGAGCGGGGCCAACTGGGCGCGATCGGGATTGCCGTTCCAGAGGAGAATGCCGAGTTCCCGCGCTGACAGAGTGACGTGGGACGTGGCGGCGGTCGGCCACCACTGAAAGTGGCCCTGCGAGAGGCGTTTGGTGCAGAGCCAAAACCCTTGGCCGTCATAGGCTAAGAGTTTGAGCGTGGTTCCGGTGCGGTTCCGAAAGACATACACCGCGCCGTCCAGCGGATTGTTCCCCAGCGTCTGGCGACACAGGGCAGCGAGGCTATCGATCCCCTTGCGGCAATCGACCGGGCGCACGGCGAGAAAGATGCGACTCTGGGGCGTCAGCTGGAGCATCAGCGGCGCTCCACAAAAGTGCGCAGCAGCGCAGCAAGCTCTGGGTGTGCCTCATACAAGGTCAGACGGAGCTGCTGCCCATCGGCCCGCCGCACTTCCACCTCCGCTGTGGGCACGCGCCAGGCGGAGTGCACTTCCACAAAGGGCAGAGGGGCTGGCGGTGAGGAGACGCCAGCGGCAGCAGCCTTTTCTCCGCTGTGCTTTCGCAAGCGCTGTGGACAGAGCCCTAGCTGGTGGGCGACGCGGGAGGGGGGCACCACATGGGTCAGGGCGACAGCTTGGTCCCATAGTGCTTGCGGAATCCGCCCGCGTGGCGTGTGCCGGCTCTGCCGCCACTGGGTAAACTGCTGCGCCACGTGGCGCAATTCGTCTGCGGCTTGGGATGGGGATAGTCGAGTCATAGGGTCCTTCCTTCCTCGGTGAAGCGTTGAGGAAGGAAGAGGGTAAGCGCATTATCGTTCCATTGTCACGCACGCTCCCCGGAACGACACGGTTTCTCCTGAAAGGAGAGATCCAGGTGGTTTTCATCTTGAAACTAGCTGTGCAGCGATGCATCGCTGCACTCTGCTGTATCCTTTGCAGCGTTAGACAAGAAGCTGCAAGCTAACCTTTTTCTCCTGCCTCTATGGTAGGAAGAATTCTTCGGAGCATATCTCATCGTCAATACTCTGCCCGGGCATGCGGAAGCGAAAACATGCCTTGTATCTGCCAGGAGGAGCAGGATTACCGAAGCCCGGGAGATATTCGTCAATACTTCTTTTCGTCCTCAAGCTGTGAGCACCACGAAACATGATTATTTTATTACTTTTCTGAGAAGGGTCTTTTGTAGAGAACGGGGACAAGTATATCTTTGTTTTCTGTGTTCCCTGCTTTATTTGTAACCGGAACGCAATTTTCCCGCCGTACTCGATTCCGACTTTTAACCCATTAATTACCCGTATGCAGACCACTCCAGGCATATCTAGTGACTTGACAGTTGAGACAGTGACCCTGTTGTTCACCTTAGATGTAGGGAAGGGTGGACATCCTGGAGGAGAAGATGGAAGAGAGAGCTTTTCAGAACAGATCACTTGAATTTTTCTTACACCAGGAAGAGTGTAACTGAGGCATGCCCTGTAGGTTCCTGGGGGAACAGTCTCCCCTGATTTGGGCAAACGCCAGTCGAAATTTTCTCCACGGGCAAGCGTCATCCTCGGTTCGAAGATGACCACTCCATCCCTACGCAAGCTAGATTCCAAAACCCAGAACTCTCCTGTTGATGGGGATTCTTTCTTCTGCCTTTGGAGGACTAATTGAATCATGTCGATATCAACGTCTAATCCATTAGTTGCTCTAATACATATGACGCCTGGCGGTTCAAGAGCTTCACGCATGTAGAGAGAGATAGTGCCCTGTACCACCTGTTCTGGTGGGATTGGGCACACATCAGAGAATCGCAGCTCATTTCCATGCACAGGGGCCTCTACAGCAACGATCACGATAAGCCAAGCGCCCAAGAGTAAGCTCATTCTATCGAGCTTTACGCCATTGTTAGAGTTACTTGTCTCTCTCATTGATCGTACACCTTCTCGCTTTTTAGTCTCTGAACTGGTTCTCACAGAATGTTGCCCTAGTATAGTCTTGACCGGAAGAGATGAGAGTTAGTTCCTGCAGTATGCAGAGTGTTCGAGGAACGAAGAGAAGCAATTATCCTAATTCCAAAATAATATTGAAGAACATGCCTCTCTTCCGTCACCTGTGTGTTCCGGAGCAAGTCGAGCACGGACGCTAAGACTGCTCGACCACTCGCAATGCTGAAAACGCCTTTCTTCTCCCTCGTCTAGCAGAGAGGGAAGGTTTGTAGTTCACTAGCGCCGCAAGTGGTCGAATCGTCGTGGACTGAGAGCCAGAATCCCTAGAGTACGTAATATGTGTTAACAGCTACCGTCACACTGTGTCACCGCTGGCTCTCGAAAGCCTGAAGAAGTTCCCCAGAAGTGATGAAATCCAATGTGAGCATTATTGAACGCATCATAGATATCGATAGCCTTTGTAAAGTACGTACCAACAATAGGGTTACCGTTAGCATCGTTGTTGCCTGCAAATAAAACACCTGCTACATGTCTATTCCCAGTTCCATCATACGCAATTAATCCTCCTGAATCTCCATCTACCGACAATATATCAAGCCTGTCTACACAGCAGTACTTGTACTTGAACAGCTGATTATCGGTTGAGACTACTACAACTAGGTCAGCGTCGGTAACACGTTTGGCATTGTTTGCATCCGTGTGAGATCCCCACATTTTCAGATTAGTTCCTATACTTGGAGATCGCATTATCCCGGAAGGGCCATTCACGTATGAACCTGGAGAACGACCATATCTCATCTTGCGAGTTGGTTCGGCTCCTGTGGGAACATATTTATCGTCCCGTGGCCCATCCATATGATTAAGAGCAATATGAGCAATAGCTGCGATATCCGGAGTCTGATCTGTCCAGTTGACCGGGGCAGAGGGACGAGTACAGTTAGGATCAGCAACTGTGTTGCAAGTAAGGTTAGACCATGAGTAGGCAACCTTTCCCCACAAATTGCCGGCGATTTGGCCAGCTTGATAAACGTCTTTCCCAATGGGAGGAGGAGCGTTAAGATCTTGAACCACATGCGATGCTGTAAGTGACCAAATTTTACAACATGTAGGGCTGTTCTGGACAATGTGGGGCCCCAGTGTGCCAATACCGGGTGCACCATCGGGTTGAATGCCGTCAGCAATCTCGACTGGTCTTTTGTAAAGATCGAAATGAGATCGGAAGGTTGGAGCGTTGGCAGTCACCACTTCCACAGGAATTCCCTCAAGAGTACTTGGAATCGCCTTTTGATTCTCTGAGCTTTCTGGGTCAAGAAACACTGAGAACCCTGTAGCGCGTATACCAAAACCATGTACTCCGCGAATAGTGAATATTTCTGTCATGTGGCGAGCCTGAATGCGACGGAGTTCAATCTTGGGAACAGGTAACTGTTCAGATACCAGATCTTCGTCAGTTGGACCCACAATCCCTTGGTGACCAATATACCAAATCCGTTCTCCCTCCTCATCGAATTCGGGAAGCGTCTCTCCTACTTCTAGGAGATCTGGATCAGGAATTTTACGGGGTATAAGAATCCCTGTACCTGGAACCTCTTCGTAGACGCCGTATCTATTATCCTCCGCTACTTTAAAGCAATTTGGACAGGCAGGATGCGGCACTCTGTTGTTGTACAAAGCTTGCCTATGTGCTGCAGCCTGCACGGCAATCTGTTCTGCCGTAACCGCAGTCGCTTGATCCTGTACCATACTCGACGCGGCGTTCTGTTGTGCGCGGGAAAAAACAACGGGCATGACAACAACAAATGTTATAAGGCCTACAATAATGAGAAGGTGAATAGAGAAGCGAACTTTCATGTGTCCTCCTTTTCCAGTGAAAAGATCATTTTGTCCCTTCCGAAGCCCGAGGAGTTATGGCGGTGCTTTGCGCTTTTTCTTGTTCCATTTCTCTGGCGGCGCGCGACTCACAAACTGTCCTCCTCTCTTGCCGACCGGTAAGAATCCAAAGCCTAAGCACCCTACGCCAACGCCAGCATTGGGCGCTATCACCTAAAAAGGTGGGTTCTGCGAAAAAAAAGGGTGAGAAATGCCAAAAAAAGAGGGGAGCCAGAACCTGGAATGAGGAAAACATACAACCCAAGAAAAGAAGGAGTA
>CAZUFQ010000450.1:0-6045 GCA_964618735.1 uncultured Enterobacteriaceae bacterium | reverse complement strand
ACCGCCCACGAAACTGCGGCGCACGCTTCTCCATGAACGCTCGCACTCCTTCTTGATGATCTTCCGTTTGTCCACAACGATTATGGGTTTCCGCTTCGCGGTCAAGCATCGTGCGAAAATCCGCAGTGGTGGATTGATTGATATTCGCCTTCATGTAGCGATAACTCACCAGTGGACCCGAAGCGATGCGCTCGGCAATCGCCATGGCCTCGTCCCACAGTTTGTCATGCGGCGCGACACGGTTCACTAAGTTGATACGAAGCGCCTCCTCAGCGGTAATCATATCCGGCAGGAAAAATAGTTCTTTCGCTTTTGCTTGCCCAACGAGCTGCGTCAGCTGCCACGTGACGCCGTAATCTCCGCCGTACCCAACGCGGGCGTACGCCGTCCCAAAGCGCGCTTGATCCGAAGCAATACGTAAGTCACACGACAGCGCCAGCCCCAGTCCGGCGCCAGCTACTGGACCATTCACGACTGCAATCGTCACCTTGGGAATCGAGTAGAGGAGCCAGGGCCAGGCGTGTCCGTCGCGGAGTCGATCGACTCGTTGCTCGTAGGTTGCTCCCCCAGCGCCGAGCTCGTTGCGGTTATGCATGGCCGACACATCACCCCCAGCACAGAAGCCGCGCCCTGCGCCTGTCAGCACCACTGCGCCAACGTCGGGATTGCCGGCAAAATCCTGCAGGGCTTCGACTGCGGCAGTCGTCATCGCTGGCGTCAACGCGTTTAATTTGTCTGGACGATTCAGCGTTAAGATGCCGACTCGGTTTTTCACTTCCACTTTCAGATCGTCCGTCGCCATAGGACCTCCTTAGTCACACGGAAGGTTTTGGGTCGGTTGCACTCTAGCGTGTTCGGCAGATAAAGAAAGGGACAGTCAGAAACAGAAGCAGAGATCGCAACAGCAAGCCCGAAAAGAAAAGAGATATATTATGGGATACGGATTGATTTTTCCTGGGGGCGGCATGTCTATCCGTGACATGGTCGCTCTCTCCAAAGAAGCTGAAGCCGCTGGGTTTGATTCCCTCTACGTGACCGAAGCATGGCGCAGCGGCTTCGTCCCTTTGACCGCTATTGCCGCAGCCACGGAACGGGTGCGCCTAGGCACGTATGTCTTGAACGCTTACGGACGAAGCCCTTTACTCACCGGGATGAGCGCCATTGACCTCGATGAACTCTCAGGCGGTCGGTTATTCCTTGGCGTCGGCAGCGGCAATCGGCACATTAATGAAGAGTGGCAAGGAACGCCGCATACGGCTCCGTATCAGAAGATGACTGAGTACGTGACCCTGCTCAAACAAATTGTTCGCGCCCGCGTCGGAGAAACGGTAGCATACGAGGGAAAAATCCATCGCATGCACTGGGCGCCCGCGGTGCAACCTCTCCGAGAGAGCATTCCGGTCTATCTCTCCGGTATTTTTCCTAAGATGGTGCGTGTCGCCGGACAAGTAGCGGACGGACTAGCCATTGGCGCGATTGTGTCGCCCGAATATATTCGCACAGTGCTGCAGCCAAGCGCGCGTGTGGCAGCGTTGGAAGCCGGGCGTGATCCTCAGTCGCTTGGGTTCGTCATGGCGGGGTTCGTCTCGGTTTCGGACAATCCGGAACAGGTCAGGCAGGCTGCGCGAGAAGCGATTTGTCGGCTCTTTCATCCACTTCCTCATCCTTACTATGATTTCATGCTCCGTGAACATGGATTCTCAGCCGCCGCCGACGCCGCCAAGAAATACATGCCGGAGGGGAAACTGCAGAAAGCAGCCGAAGCGATGACAGATGAAGTATTGGATCGAGTGACCATTGCGGGGACGCCAGACGAATGCCGAAAGCGTATTGCCGACTATCATCGCGTCGTTGAGGAAGTAATCTGTGTGAATGTTTTTTATTCCACGGCTAAAGATTTTGACGTGCTGAGGTCGTATCGGAATATCTTACAATTGCGTCAGGTGTAAGACGCATGGCGCTAAATCAGACTTCAAAAGATTGGCGCACCGGGATTGTCAGAGTAAATCCTTTGATTTCGCTCAGGATCCCATCGACGCAGAGTTACCATTATGAACCAGGCTATCAATCGCACTCGGCAGAGATGGGATCCTGTTTTGTTGATGTTTGGCGGAAGCGACAGTGCTCATTTGGTTTTTGCGTTCATCCGGCTTGAGCAGTAATTAACCGGTCCAGCTCCTCGCGGAGCTTGCTGAGCACTACGTCATAGCCAAAGTTCCCAACCTTCACGCTTTTTCGCTTGAGGTTGACCGTGGTGGGGCCACACCACAACCCCAGGTCTGCGTCGTCGGTCTCGCCAGGACCATTCACGCGACAGCCCATCACCGCAATCGTGATCTTGTGCTCCTTGGCGTAGGTTGTCATTTCCTTCACTTGTTGTGCTAGCTCAACGAACTTTTCGTTTTCTACTCGCGAGCAGCTGGGACAAGAAATGATGTTCATACCCTTGCCAAAGTTTGGCGCCGAAATAAACCGCCCCGCTTTCACATCTTCAATAATCTGAAACCCCGCCGTCACTTCCTCATGCTTGCGGTCGTTCGGCAGCGTGAGTGACACTCGTAGTGTATCGCCAATGCCGTCGGCCAAAAGCTTTTCGAACGCAAGTCGGCTTTTGATAATACCATCCGGCGGCAATCCTGCTTCAGTCACGCCCAGATGAATCGGGACATCCGGACGAGCTTGTGCAAAGCGAGTGTTGGCTTCGATTACTTTGGCCGGATCGGAGTCTTTCATCGACACTACAAAACGATCATATCCAAGGTCTTCCATCAATTGACAGTGATACAGTGTAGACTGGATCAACGCTTCCATCTGATCTCCCGGATATTTGTCCAGGAAAGCGGGCGCGACCGAACCACAATTCACGCCGATGCGAACCGCAATGTCATGATCGCGGGCCACGTCGACCAGCCATCGCACTTTCTGGGGAATCGTTTTGCTTTTTTCAATATGATGTAAGTGGCCGGGATTGTACCGAATCTTGTCAACATACGGCGCCACTAATTGGGCCATCTTGTAGTTTTCCTGAAGGTCGATGGAAAGTGTCGCCGTTGTTTGTGCGCGAATGTTTTTGAGCGCTGCTGCTTCTTTGGGGTTGTCCACCGCGATGCGCACAATGCCAGCGCCGGCGTTTTCGAGTTGATGCACTTGCGCTACTGTGGCGTCAATATCGACTGTCTTCGTGGCGCACATGCTTTGGACCGCAATGGGCGCGCCCCCGCCAACCTGCACTTTGCCAATACGCACCACCCGCGTGGGCTTCCTCTCCATACGTGTTACTCCTTAATTCGTGGGTCTACGGACTTAAGGTAACGAAGGACCAGTAGGGCTGCAACGGCCTGATAGACAACTGGGAAATACGCGCTTACTCTTCGGCGCTCAGGTGGAACAGCAGCTCCCCTTTGATGCGATGCAGTTCCGCTTCATACATACATGTCCCGTCGCGCTGCATTGACGTGATTTCTTCGTCGACGATGCGTAATCCTTCTTTTGCTTTTCCCACTCGTCCATACGCTTCAGCAATCATGCCTAGAAGCCGTACCCGGCCCAGCACCGAGGAGCTTGCCTCGTGCTCAGGAAGATTGTCCTGAATGAATTGCACTTCCGCTTCATCTTTTTCATCTTTTTGATGCTGGAGAAGGAGCGCCACTTTTCGCAGAAACTGTCCTTCTAGAGCCCAGTATTGAAAGCCATGTTTGACGGACAAAGCCAAAAGGGAGTCGGCGTATTCCAGCGCTGCTTCTCCCTCTCTGCGGTAGCTATGCAACTGGGAAGCGAAGCCCCAAACATTCGCAAGGACATAAGGAATCTCAAGCGTTTGCGCCCGGGCAAGCGCTTGCCGACTTTTCTGCAAGGCCTGATCCGGATACCCTAGGTACCAGAGCACCGTACCCGCCTGGGTCAGACAAATCGTGCCCGGATCATCACCGTACAGAAACACAGCGGCGTGGTCCGCTTGCGTGTCCAAGAGCGCTATGCCGCGCTCAAAATGATGGCGGGCCGCGGGGAATTCTCCGCGAACACCGAATACGCTCCCTAACATGAGGTGTGCAGCAAGCAAGGGAAACGAGTCTGACCCTTGCTGCGCCAGTCGCAGCATCTGCCTTCCCAAGTCATAAGCGGTGGACAACTCGCAGCAGCCAAAATAATAACGGAATAAACCTGCGAGCACAGGGACGAGTTGGGGACTTTCACCAATTCGTTGACAAAGTTCCCAAGCGCGCGCGTACGTCTGCACTACTTCCGCAGCCTGATATCCCCGGGCCATTAACAGCGGCGCCCCGAGGGCAACGCGTACCGCCAGTTCCTGTTGGTCGCGTTGTGGCGTTTCTGGTAATGTTTCAACGAGGGTTAACGCCCGCGTGAAATGTGTGATCGCCTCCTCGTTGGCTGAGCGCTCCACAGCGCGCTGACCGGCTTGCTGCCAGTAGCGAATTGCTTCTGCGGATAACCCTGCTTCTGTACAGTGATGAGCAAGGATTTCTGGATGGAAATCTCGTAGCTCAGGAAACCGCTCGGCAAAGACGTGGGCAATGGTGCGATGATACTGCTGACGCACGCTTTTGAGTAAAGATTGATAAGCCGCCTCACGAATCAAGGCGTGTTTAAACATATAGGTCGCGCGCGGCGGAATCCCATTTTGGTAGAGTAGCTCCGCCTCTACAAGTCGCGCCACTTCTCGTTGGAGCGTCTCCTCTTTAAGGGTGCACACCGCTCGTAAGGCTTCGTAGGAAAATTCCCGGCCGATCACAGAGCCAAGTTGAGCGATTTCTTTTACGGAAGACAGTCGATCGAGCCGCGCCATCAGAGAATCATAGAGCGTGGCGGGAATGGCCAAAGGCGGTAGGGAACCTCTTAGGGTGTAGGCGTCTTTATTCTCTTCAAGTAAGCCTGACTCGATGACCATCTTTGTCAACTCTTCTACAAAAAGCGGCACCCCGTCAGTCTTTATCACAATCTGTTTGATCACTTCTGTCGGCAGTGTTTTTCTTTGAGCGACTTGTCTGATCATGTCCTCCACGTTGCGTTGCACCAGCCGGGCGAGGGTAAGCACGGTGAGGTGAGAGTTCATGCGCCAAGGCGGCGAGAATTCCGGACGGAAGGTTGCGACGACGAGAATGCGGGACATAGGCGTCTTCGCAAACAGCAAGCTCAAGAGTTCTAGCGTAGACGGGTCAATCCAATGGAGGTCCTCCACGACGATCAGTAACGGCTGCTGCTCCGCCACCGCCAAGAGCACAGACAGGGCGGCTTCCAAAGTTTTCTGTTTTTGTTGCTGAGGCGTCGAGACTGGAAGTGAAAAGCGCGTATGAGTAAGCGGAAGAGAAAGCAACGAAGCGAACAGAGGAACAATTTCTTCGTGAGCAATACGATAAGGCGCCAGCGCCGTTGCGAGCTTCTCAAATTTGACGGCAGGGGTGTCCTCTCTTTTCAAGTTGCAGGCGCGTTGCAGCAAATCGCTTACAGGATAGAGCGCGCTATGTTGATAATAGGGTACACAGCGAAAGTCGAGTCGTGCATATGGCTCAGTGGCGAGGCGCTCAATGAGCGCGTGGACAAGACGGGATTTCCCTATTCCGGCCTCCCCGCTGATGAGTACGACTTGTCCGTTTCCCTTTTTTACGTGTTGCCAGCGCTCGAAAAGCAGTTGCTCTTCGTGAGCTCTTCCGACTAGCGGAGTAAGTCCCGCGAGCCGCGCGATTTGAAGGCGATTGTGTAATCCGCTTTCGCGCTCAGCCTGGTACACCTGGAGCGGGTGCGATAGACCCTTGAGTCGATGGACGCCGAGCTCGCGAAGAGTGAAGTATCCCTGGACAAGCCGTTCTGTCGCCGCGCTCAGCACGACGCTATTGGGAGCTGCAAGTCCTTGTAAACGAGCCGCGACATTTGGGGTTTCTCCAAGAGCAAGGTGTTCTGATCGCTCTTCTGTTCCCACGTGTCCTACAACCACAAGGCCAGTATGAATGCCGATGCGCACCTGCGGTGGAGTGGACACCTGAAGATGCTGGAGCGGCAATTCTGGCATGGTCTCTACAATGGCAAGTC
>CAZUFQ010000449.1:0-6055 GCA_964618735.1 uncultured Enterobacteriaceae bacterium | reverse complement strand
CGGTCAACCAATTCCGCGAGAATCATTAGCTACTCGCCGTACTTTTTCAGGATCGGCGGGGTGTCGTAGGTCCCATCTTCTTTCGGATTGTACCCACAGCACATCATCTGTCCGCCCAAGGCAAGGTGGACCAGATCATTGGCTTTGTAGTCGCGCCACGGGCCGCTCCGCCCGAATGGAGTCATGACTACATAAATGAGGCGGGGATTAAGTTGTTGGAGCGCCTCCCACGTAAGCCCCAACTTCGCCAACGTATCGAGCGGCAGCGAGTCCAACAACACGTCGCTTTGAGCGATCAATTTCTTGAGGAGTTCTGTCCCTTCGGGCGTGTGAATGTCGAGGGTCACTCCTCGTTTGCCAAAATTATAATGCCAAAAATAGAGGCTCCGGTCCGGGTGGGATTCGTCATGATAGAACGGACCCAGCGCGCGCGTGGAGTTTCCTCCCGGCGGCTCTACTTTGATGACATCAGCGCCGGCTCCTGCAAGCAGTTTACCGCAGAACTCACCTTTTTCATCGGCAAGCTCCAACACTTTTACATCGAAAAGAAAACCTTGCATATAGCTCGCTCACTCCCGTTCGCTTTATAGCTTGCTTCGCTCTACAGCTCGCTCACTGCGTTCGCTTTATAGCATAAGGTAGAAACCTTTTTGCCATAGAACGAGCGAAGCGAGTGAGCCCATATGCTATCAGCCATATGCTCTTACATGAGAGAAGTGCCTGCCGATTCGCCGCCGTAGCTAGCGAAAGGCACGGTCTGTGCGCGAGCTGTAGGCTCGGTGATCACATTGAGGAGGGCGGGACGACCATTCTCTACTTCTTTCCAAGCGCGCTCCATGGCTGGACGAACCGCGTTGGGGCCTTCGACCAGTTCGCCGTAGGCGCCAAGCCCTTGCGCCACAAGATCATAACGCACAGCGCCGAGATCCCGACCAGGAACATGCATATTATTGCCGGGGCTTGCTGTCCAACCGCCGTTATTACTGACAACCACCAACACCGGCAACTGGCGACGCACGGCGGTATCCAGCTCCATCAAATTCAAGCCGATCGATCCATCTCCATGCAACACCACAACCGGACGATCAGGAGCCGCCGCTTTGGCCCCAACGCCGAATGGCAGGCCTACGCCCATGCAGCCGTTCGGTCCGGGATTGATACGGGCGCCAGGCGTGAAGGACGGAATCACTTGTCGTGACATATTCATGATCTCATGACCATCCACCGCCAAAATGCCGTTGCGCGGAATGAAGTCGCGCACTTCCTTACAGAGGCGCATGGGATGCACGGGCGTCTGGTTGGAGTTTAACAGAGGAGACATCTTCTCGCGGTTTTCACGGTCCTTCGCCCCGAGCTGTTGCACCCAAGCGGAATTCTCCCCGAAACTGACTCGCCCCTTCGCCACTGCCGTAAGTTGCTGAAAGACTGCTTTGGCGTCGGCCACGATACCAAGCTCGACGCTACGAGTCCTGCCAATCTCTTCTGAGTCCACATCAACCTGAATGAACTTCGCTTCTGCCGAAAAGCGCGGCGGACGGCCATAGCCGATGATGAAATTCAAACGAGTACCCACCACAAGTACGACGTCAGCTTCTCGGAGCGCATACGAGCGCGCTCCAAGCAAACTCAGCGGATGATCATCAGGGACGACGCCGCGTCCTTGCGGGGTAGTGAAGAACGGGATGCCCGTTGTCTCGACAAATTGTTGCATTTCAGCGCCGGCTCCGGACCAGAAAACGCCGCTACCAGTAATCAGGAGCGGCTTCTTAGCGCTTTTGAGCAGGTCCACCGCTTTTTCGACAGATCTACTATCAGCAACAGGAAGAGATTTTTCGCCGATGGTCGGCTGCGCCCACACGCGTTTTTCATCGACGCGTTCGACCAGCATATTGCCCGGCATATCGAGATATACAGGTCCGGGCTTCCCCTGTCTCGCACGCAACATGGCCATATGCACATATTCTCGGGCGCGATGGGATTCATAAATGCGCGCGGCCCATTTGGAGATCGGTTTGAAAACCGCCAGTTGATCGAATTCTTGAAAGTCGCCGAGATCGTAAAAATGCACAGCTGAAGATCCGCCAAGCCCTAGCACTGGACAGGCGTCAAGAAATGCATTAGCCATACCGGTCAGCAGGTTGGCGGCGCCAGGGCCGCCAGCGCCCATACATACGCCAACCTTTCCCGTCACCCGCGAGTAGGCGTGCGCCATCATGGCGGCGGCTTGCTCATGTCGCACGTCAATCAAGCGAATCCCCAAACGTTCAGCATGCATGGATAACAAAATGTTAGGGCCGCCCATGATGTAGAAAATGGTGTCTACACCTTCTTCCTTTAGTCCCTCGGCCATCAATTGGCTGCCGTCTACTTGCGCCATCTTCCTCTCCTTGCTTTTACGCTTTCGGAAATCCAGCAAAAGTCACCCCAGGAAGAAGGACCCTTGCGAGTCCTTCCCTCCTTCCTTCCTGGGGGTCCCCGAGCCGCTTACGTAGCCACTTGCACGCTACGCAGCAGCCTACCCGGCAAAGCGCTTGAGCAAACCTCATCCCTAAACGTCATCACATCATGTACAGGGGCATGGCGCCGCCTGACAGGATTTTGGATGAGTTGCTGATCGCCACCCGGGAAATCGGTTGCGTACATTTTGCGTCTTGTCACTATTAGTTAGTTTAAATCTCTAGGATAACGATTCATGTTCTTGAGAAACGAGCTTCTCCAGTGTTTCGGGCCTCACCATCGCAAGCCCATTCGGCTGAGGCGCTGTGCTAGCTACGATGTCGAGTACGATCTCCTTCAACGCAGACAGATAATCATCCACTCTCACAAATCGTTTGAGAGCCCAATGTCGCACCGCCCACGCCTGAGCCACGATCATGAGACAATGCGCTTTGAGGTCGATATTGCCAGGAGGAAACACTCCTTTCTCGACTCCATTGGCGATGACATCTTCGATGAAACGTTGAATCCGTTCTTCTCCTTCAAGAATGCGACGGCGTTCCGCTACAGTCAACGACTTGAGTTCTTGAAACCCGAGCACGGTGTAACGCCGGGAATCTTCAATCAGGCGAACGTAAAATTCATACGCCAGCCACAGCAGCTCCTTCGGGTCAACGCCTTCTCCTTTGAGCCGCTCGAACTCCGCCCGCTGCTCTTGGAGGGTTGCTTCCGCGCGTTCTTGATTACGGGAGAAGAGGAAAAAAAGGATCTCTTCTTTACTTGTGAAATAATTGAAGACAGAACCGACGCTCAGCCCAGCTTTTTGGGCAATCTCTCGAACGCTCGTGCTGTGATAACCGCCGTTGAGGAATAAGCCGGCGGCGGCGTCCGCGATGTGCTCTTTCCCTTCCAACAGGCGTTTCTCGTCGGTGACCTGGGAGGTTGGTTTTCGTTTTCTACGTAGAACCTGAGCTTTCACCCGCCCCTCACCTTTCCCAGGTTTCTAAACTTTGTAATGAGTGAGTGTTCATTCCTTGCGTCTTATGCCAAATGAGCGCTTCTTGTCAAGGCGAACCAAACACAGATTATTCGATCACTTAGTTTCTCATTTTACCTGCAAAGAGGATAAGACCTTGAGGGATGGCGATGCCTTCTGCCATAGTATGCCCTACTCGTCCTGAATCTGTTGTGGAGGCCATTTCAGCATCTTTGCTTGGGCGACCTCCAAGACGAAGTCTCGCACGAACTGGCTCGCGTCGAGAATTTCTATGCCAATCAGTTCCCCTTTGTTATTCAACTCGGCTGTAACATTTGGAGCAAGCTCCACACTTCCGGCTTCTTTCTCGTCCGTAAGCGAAAGGTGGAGCACATCACTTTCTTCAAAATACATCATGCGTGGTTTATTCATGAGCATATCTCCCGCTCCGTAAGCGAAAACGGATCTGTTGCCGCGTGGTTGCATGGATGGTCACTGGTGTGATCGAGTTATCTTCTTGCTCGATGGGAATAGCCACCAACTGATCATTATGCTTACCCACCATAACCACGCGACGCGTCACAGTGTCGAAATACCTCTCATCCGAATATCTAACAATCTCCTCAATCTTGACTAAATCATAGCCTCGCTGTGTCGCTCGGTATCGTAGATAAGCAGACCAGGCAATCGAGAACGGTTCTTCTGCCATGGGAAAGTATCTGCTTTCTCAATTCAGCACGCGGGTCACTGACTTCATCTTACCTCACTTCATCACCATTTGTGATAGACGAGTAGCCATGCGGGGCTGTTGATGATTATTGTGGTGTGAACCGATCCCAAGTCGAGCGTGTACTCTCGGTAGAGATAGCTAAGATCTCCTTATATACGACTGTCAGCCGCCTTTTGGAGCGGCGAAAGCTTACGTAGAGCACGTTCGCTTCCTCATCACAGTCAAGCCATTGCTTTTCACATTGATTGGACGTTTCCATAAAGAACCTCGTGGAACCTCAAATTATCCTCTCCAGAATCTCGTATTTCGCATCTCGAAGATCGAACGCTGGCTTCGTGCCCTCCAAGATATCGACGATCAACTGGGTTACCTCAGGATTTTCAATGGAACCGGATGTATAGACGATTCGATTACCATCGGTCTTGTCGAGGCGAGCATGAATCACCTGATCAGCGTCACACACCACGGCAAGGTTCGGATTATGGGTGACCATGATGATTTGGCGGCGCTCTTTTGCCTCCTTGATGGCGGGCACAAGCATGCTCACGATGGTCTGGTTATCCAGATTTTCCTCCGGTTGGTCGATGATGAGCGGAACGTCTCGCTTGTCAATGAGGAGGTAAAATACAAGGAGTAAATTGCCTCTTTCTCCCGGGGATAACTGGTCTAGAGGTTTATCCTGCCAGCGGAGCTCGAAACGCGGGCGGAGATAGTCCAGGCCACAAAGAAAGTCGTATATATCCTTCGACTCGAAGCCTTGACGAAGCTGGTCACTAAAACGTACAGCCCTACCAATACTTTCGCGGCGATCATGCCTTAGGTAGTCCAATATTTGCTCAATGAATGTCAGTGTTTCCTCGACGGACGTAAAGTCTGTAGCTTTGGCGAGGTCGCGGAGACGTTCTCGTCCTTCTTCTTCGCCGTAAAACGAACCCGTACGTCCTTGGTGAATCATGTAGAGCAACCCGTTTTCGAGACCTTCAACCGCAACTGTAGCCCTAAACTGTAAGGCCCCGTGTTGCTTTGAAATTGGATGCCGCTCGATAAAATGCTGAACGGGCGCATAAAGTTCTCGATACTTGGCGAGAAGCTTCTGCTTTGCACTAAAGACCTCTCGCGTAAGATTGGCACGCTTGGCTTCCAGCTGCTTAATTTCTCCCGGTAGTTGGTTAAGTGCAGCAAGTCGGTTTTCCAACCCCTTCACTGAGTCTCCAGACTCTGCCGTGCCTTCGATGGTTCGGCATTTTGCTTCCCACTCTCGGAGGGCCTGCAGGTAGTTCTGATAGCGACGACTCGGCTCGTCCAGCTTCGCGCGTTGCTCCTTGGCTTGGTGCTGTAGCGCCGCAAGTCGAGCAGCTACTGAGCCTTCCGACTCCGGGTCAAGAGCAAGTCGGGCAGACCCGCGTTCATCTTCAGCCTTCGTCAGCGCTTCCTCAATTGGTGAACAGTCAACGTTCAGCGTGACAAGCTTTTTCAGTTCCAACCCAAGAGTAATCTCATCATCTGCGCTGTCCCGTAGGAATTTTTCGTATACCCTCTCCAAGTTTTCTATTCGGTTGAATAGTTTATGTGCCGCAACGATACGTGCGGTCGCCTGCTGGTCTCTGTCTCGCGCCCCTGTAAGCTCGTGCTCCATCCCAGCAATCGCGCCTTGGATCCCCGAGAGCTCGGCACCCATGGCGGTTACAGCTGCTTGAGCTGTAGGGTCTTGCTCAGGTTGAAGAATCTCGGCTGGCTTCGCCTTATCGTGAGCATCCAACTCAGACCGGCGTTGTTCGCACTGAGCCTGGAGTCCACTGCGGTGCTCAGCAGTTATCTGCTCTTCGAGTGAAACTTTCTTCGTGTTTATTTTCGCTAGTTTGCTGGTGAGCTTTTTGATGTTCTCCTTGGTTTTGTTGGTCATGTTGCGGATT
>CAZUFQ010000448.1:0-6058 GCA_964618735.1 uncultured Enterobacteriaceae bacterium | reverse complement strand
TTGCAGTTGAGGATAGGCGATTTCAGGATGATACTGCAGGAAGAAAATGGCAGTGATTGGAAGCGCCGTGGTGCACACTAGGCCTGTTAATGCGGACGTTGGAATATGGATTGTGGGGGGAGCGAAAAGTGTCGTCGCCGGAAGCGAATAGCGCTCAGGCGGAGGATTCTTCAGACACAGGGCATGAGGATAGGGCAAGACTTCGAATGTATTGAGATCAACTGGACCTAGCTCATCGCTGCAATATTGGAATCCATGATGTAACAGCGCCCAAGTTGTTAATGACTTTCCACTACCGGATGGCGCTACTAGCATGAGTGCTTTGCCCGCCAGCCCTAACACGGCGGCGTGAAGAAAATAGAGATCTGATCGCAACTTTTGCAGTTCAATAGTTAAATCTTTCTCTAGCTGGAAAAGCAGTTCGCCGTCACTGGCCGCAACGATAGGGGGTTGTCCCTTTCGTATCAATTGAAAAGAGGAGTCTAAGCCTCTGTTAACATTATATTGGAGATCAACCTCGACAGCTTCCGCCTCCATCTGGCCGTAGTTTGCCTTTACCAGGCTAGCGATCTCTGCATCTGCGCATTGTACTTGAGCACAACGATCAAAGAGCTTCAAGGTAAAGGTGTCCACGATGGAGAGATGAAACGTTCGAGCGGAATGATTTGCGGTCCAGATGAACAAAAACTGTCTCTAAGAAGTTTGAGCATCAAAGCAGCTTCTTAGAGACAAATTTTGCAGTTCTTTTTACGTGAGCTATATGTGGATCAGAATAGCGCTGCTTTTCACCTTCTTTCATCTTAATCGTCTGTGTCGATATCACTAATGTCAAAAGGGCTTTCAGCCGGACGGGGCCAATGCTTCTTGCGTTTTACCTCTCCCGACCCCGCCGTGGCGAATGATGGCGCTGCAGCGAGAGTAATAATGGCAGGAGCAAGATACAGAGCAGTCTTTACGACTTCTCGTCTGGTGGGGTTTTTCTCGTCCATACGTCACCTCCTTAAACTTGCCGAAAGCTAAACGATAAACTCGCAAGCATTCCAGCGTTGCAAGAAGGTAGGCAATTCCCTTGGGACAGTCAAGAGGGAAAACGAATCTTTAAGACATGTTTTCCTTAGAAAACAAAGTCATAACGATCGTGACGGGACTGGGCCTGTGGTCGACGCTCTTTCCTGAACTATTCTAAAAGATTAAGTTTCTCCAGTTGTTCAATGACTCTTCGAATATCAGTTTCAGCTATGTCAAAAGAAATACTAAACTCTTTCATAAATTGCTGGGCGATGTCTGCGACAGTTGATTGTCCATCACATCGCTCCCAGATATAACTGGCTGTCGAGTTAAACTGATGAATTAACCCCTGTTGCCGATCAAGTACGATCGTCTCATTAGCAACGATCCGTATGCTCACGTCATTTCGGTGTTTGGGATATTCTTTCATTGTTGCTTTGTTTACATACCCCTATAGTAAAAAGAATCAAGAGATTCCGGAGAAAAGCAAGCGTAACGCTTGGTTGCTTTCAGAGGTTTCATCGGCTCAAGGGCTTTTTCCTTAAGCCCCGAAAGCGTGTTCGCGGGAGACAATGCATTAATGAATTCAAACTTGATACGATAGACTTATGCGGTTCCTGCACACAAAAGAAACGCTCCTATTAACTCTTTTACGGGCGATTGCGGAAAACAGGAAATTTTCCGTGACTGCATTCACAACACCACACGTGCAATGGGCCATTGAAACGGGTGTCGGCCCTTTTCTTTTTTATTTTTTAAAAAGTCAACCGGATGAAGCAATTGCGGCGTCACTCCGATCACTGCTGCAGAGCGCTGACTTGACTGCTCAAGTCTTGACCGGAGAACTGCTTGCGGCGGTAGAAGATATTTTGGATTGCTGCGCAGCCTCTGTCGGGGAGGGCAACATTACGTTATTGAAGGGCGTCTCTGTTGGACAACAATGCTATCCAAAACCACATCTGCGCACGATGCGGGATATCGATATTTTAGTTGATGACGCTCTGTTGCCAAAGGTTGAAACGCTCTTGAGGGGGTTGGGGTATCGCCAAACGTCAAAGAATCCCCCCGCCTATTATTTTGCCCATCATCACAGCATGCCTTTCGTTCACCCTGCTACCGGCATTTGGGTGGAAGTCCATCGGGGATTAATGCCCCCACAAAGCTTGATAGGACAGGAAAAAATATTTAGCCTTGACAATATTAAAGCGGAGCTGCGCTCGGCAGAGTTCCATGGAAAGAAAGTCTCACGGTTAAGCAATGAACTGCAAGTTGTCTACATTGCCGCGCATTGGTCCTATAGTCTCACCGTGGTGGGAGGCATCATCTCGCTGTGTGACATGGTGCTTCTCCTCAAACAGACACAACCCAGTCTTCAGTGGGGACGCATCTTAGGTTGGCTAGAGCGATCCGTCGCTACGTCTTACCTCTATCTGATGCTGACGTATCTCCGTCGATATGAATTGATCGAAATCCCTACTGGGGTTTTCCAGGAACTGCGCCGTCGCCAACCGAGCTTCAATATGAACACTTTGAGGATTCTGCACCTGCTAATTGACCGGTACATCGTTGCAGGACAACCATGTGGGGTGGTTCTGAGTCCAGCGCGATTGTCTATCCTTTGGGATACCTTATTAACTCCGGGGTCGCCAAGTGGGAATCTTCTCAATGTACCCCGGAATTTCCTAACGCAGCATTTGCCCTAAGCCTTTCATCACGGCGTGACAGTGCATCAGATCAATTTTACATCTCGGGCAAACCGTTCCATCATCAGCGCCATTTCTTGGTAACTGCGGGCGAAATTGAAAAAAGCAAGATAGAGATAGGTTGCTCCTAGTTCTTGATAACGAGGAATGTCCTCAAGCATCGCTTCTGGTCGCTTTCCACGTGGGGAGACACAGAGCGTTATGGTGGAAAGATCACGTCCTATTTTGGCAGCTTTCTCTTTTAATCTATCAATACGTTCAGAAAATTCTTGTGGGCTGAACACGACTGCCGCCCAGCCGTCGCCGTACTCTGCGACTCGTCGCAGCGCAGGTCCAGTGTGTCCGCCCACCCAGATTGGAGGATGGGGTTTTTGCACGGGGCGTGGTTCACAGCGGAGATCAGAAAATTGGTGAAACCGGCCAGCAAAGCGTGGATTGTCACTCGTCCAGACTTCTTTCATGACCGCGACCGTTTCATCACTCAGCGGTCCTCGATCTGAAAAGGCTACGTTCAGCGCCTGGAATTCTTCCTCCATCCAACCCACGCCGACTCCTAAGATAACTCGACCATTCGACAGCACATCGAGGGTCGCCACTGTTTTTGCCGTCACAAGGGCGTTCCGATGCGGCAAGACGAGCACCGCCGTCCCTAAGCGAATCTTTTTGGTGCAGGCGGCGGCAAAACTTAAGGTCGTCAGTGGATCAAGCAGCGGCTCTTTCGGATCGAGTGGAAACTGACCGTTGGCGGTGTAGGGATATTTTGAGGCAATGTGTAGCGGTGTGACGATGTGATCTGCTGTCCAAATCGAATCGAACCCCAAGGCTTCCGCCGTTTGTGCGGTGGTGCGAATATTGTTAACAACGTCTCCACGAGCAAGTGGACCAATACAGGGTAAGAACGCGCCGTATTTCATAGACTTCCCTCCTTTAGCAGCCGATCCGATTTCGCTCTAAAAAACGGACGGAATCCTAGAGCTTCAACCTTTTAAATACCCGTTCAGGTAGTACACAAATAAGCCCCATGACAAGCTGCCAAAACCATGGTGTGTAGAGAACATCTTTACGTTTGCGGATCGCCTGACTGATATCGTGAGCAATTTTTTCTGGCGAAGCAACAAGAGGAGACTGAGGATTAAGCTTCCCATAGGTCATCGGGGTATCGACGAAGCCAGGTTTGACCGTCAACACCCGGACGCCTGACCGATGAAGACGGTTCCGCAGGCCTTGCAGATAAGCACTCAATCCAGCTTTTGTGGCGCCGTACGTATAATTACTCATGCGACCGCGGTCTCCAGCAACGGAAGAAAGCGCCACAATATAGCCTTTCTTCCGCTGCTCGAAGTAATTGGCGGCAAGCATGAGAAGGGAGATGACAGAAGTGAAATTCACATCAATCGTTCGGCGCGCTTCTCCAAAATCTTTTTCCGTTATGTCTTGGTCGGTCATGTACCCGTGGCAGAGGACAAATCCATCCAGTTCACCATTGAACCGGCTCAGACAACGCTCAAAGAAGGTTGCGTGGTTAGTAAAGTCGAGCGCTTCGAAGGGTTCTACAAAGGCTGCAGTTTGATATCGCTCCTGTAGATCGACAGCCCCCCTGGCCAATTCCTCTTGTGAGCGACCCGCCAAGATAAGCTGACAACCGTTCTTGGCGAGTTCGCGGCACAGCGCCCGGGCAATGCCTGACGCAGCCCCTACGACAATAACATTTTCGCTCAGATAGCCTCCACAATGCCCAACCGCCGCGCCTGCGAAGAAGCGAAACGGTTATTAGGATCGATCCGTGCTTTTATTGCCGCGAATTTCCGCAACTCTGGATACATCTCGGCAAACACCTCCGCTGTGGTAGTGGCGTCCTTTGCCATATACAGCCGTCCGTCATGTTTGAGTAGCACCCTATCCAACTCCTGAAGCAATTGCTGGAGGTTGCCCTCGTCATAAGGAAAATCCAAGGCAAGGGTGTAGCCTGGAGAGAGAAACGAAAGTATGCCTCGACTCGCGGGTCCGCTTTGTTTAAGAACTGCGAAAAAAGAGGCTTTTTTAAATCGACCGATGGTCTCAAGTAACTCGCCGAGTCCGCGTCTTGCTGTTTCGGGTGGGAAGAATGCCTGATATTGAACAAAACCGCGCCGACCGTAGAGTCGATTCCAGTGTAACACTCGATCGAGTGGATAGAAGAACGTGTCGTAATCTACAATAGCAATCCCATTATGTTGGTTGCGATAGTAGAGCGTGTTAAAGACTTTTGCACTCCACGAATTTAAAAGGATGCCAGGAGGAAAGAAGGGAACTGCCACTTGGCGCTTCAGGGGTAGGGTCAGCGGTGTACGCGCCAAAGGCGCCGGGAGGTCTGCCGCTGTCGCGTCGTTGCCGAGCATCAATACGCTGCGACCCAAGGAAGAGCCCGAGGCTAAACAATCTATCCACGCGACTGAATAGCGATACTCGTGGTCGACAGCAAAGCTGTCTAAGGTCTCATCAAGATTCTTGGTCTTGCGATAGGCAACCTGAGCATAGGCGCTTTCTACTTTTACGAGTTGAATACGAGCGCTGAGGATCACCCCGGTTAATCCCATCCCCCCAATTGTGGCCCAAAAGATGTCTGCCTGTTCATTTGGTGAACACAATAAGACGGCTCCGGACGCCGTTAAGAGTGTGAGGTCAAGAACGAAGTTGCCAAATGAGCCAGAAACATGGTGATTTTTTCCATGCACATCAGAGGCAATCGCTCCACCCACTGTGACATATTTTGTGCCGGGAGTGGTAGGTAAGAACCACCCGCGAGGCAGGAGATGTTGGATGATTGTTGCTAAGGAAACTCCAGCTTCGCAGGCTAAGACGCCGCTCTGCTCATCGAAAGAAAGAAATCGATCAAAGTGCGTGTTAATGATGACTCCGCGTTGGCGGTTTAGAGAGGAGTCCCCATATGAGCGACCAAGTCCGCGTGGAATATAACTAGATTGTTCACCGCAGTTCACAATAGAACAGAGAGCCTCTCGGGTAGCGGGGCGGAAAGTCTGACATTGTTCGACCGGGTAGTTTCCCCAACCGCTTAACATTTGTTCAGTTGATTGTATGGATGCGGCCTTTCTTTCCATAATGGGCATCATGCTTCCTACCTAAGTAGACCCGCAGAAATAGTTAGGCTGCCAGTTTGAGCACGGGGCTTGCAGTTGCGTCAGTATCGTCGTCATGCGTAAACATAAACCCCATCCGTTCCCGGTGACCGCTCAAGCGTCGCACGCCCATACGGAAAGCGCGGACCAAATCGTCTAAGCTCGTGTACAAGACATTGGCTAACACCGTGCGTTTGAGGTGGCCCCACAAGCGTTCGATGAGATTGAGGC
>CAZUFQ010000447.1:4915-6102 GCA_964618735.1 uncultured Enterobacteriaceae bacterium | reverse complement strand
TTACCTCCAACGCCACTTTTCTGCTATATGCCCCTTAACTTCATGCCATTGCCCCCAAGGGGCGAGGGAACGTCGAGCCCTACTCGGTAGATCCGCACCGGCTCGGCAATGTTCTTAACGGTCTGCGCCCCCAGATCTTCATAGCTCAACGCCAGCTTGCTCTTGACGTGGTCGTACACCGTGCCCGAGATACATATTCCGCCAGGGATCGCTAGGCTTTCCAGCCGCGCGGCGATGTTGACACCGTCACCATAGAGACGCTCGCCTTCGACGATCACATCCCCCAGGTTGATGCCGATGCGAAATTGCATCCGGCGATGGTCAGGTAGCTCGGCGTTCCGCTCTGTGAGCGCCCGTTGAATTTCGACGGCGCTATGCACGGCGTCCACGACGCTGGCAAACTCAGCCAGGAGATTGTCACCCGGGGAGTCGATCACCCGCCCGCGGTAGTGCTGGATGAGGGAGGAGATGATTTCGCGGGACTCGGTGAGCGTATGGATGGTGGCTTCTTCATCGTCTCCCATGAGGCGGCTGTAGCCGGCCACGTCCGTGCTGAAGATCGCCGCCAGCTTGCGTTCCATACCGACTGCAGGCGTCTGGTCAGGCATCGCTCCTCCTGGACGGTGATTATCCTACCCCAACCACGTAGTTGTCAAATAGGAATAAATCTTCCCCAGAAAAAGCAGTACCGGCGCTTCTGGGTTCTCAGGACCCAAAGCCCTTCTTGTGGGCAGTTCTACAGAGGGTGGTATTTGCGCAAAGGAAGTGGTCAAGCTGCTGCTCCCTGAGGCAGAGAGCAGCAGACAATTGCGAAGCGTGGAAGGTTTATAAAAGCAAGGTGAATCCTGACATTGACGGTGAGCTTATGCTGCGAGCCGCGCCTCGTCTTTTGCCGTGGGACTCTCAACTTTGTACAGTTTCTGCCCGTTCTCCCACAAGATCTTGCGCCGTACGGACTCTTCACAATCGGAGAGCCCGCCTTTGATCCGGGCGTGGACTTCGTCGCCATACAGCGAAGTCGGATGCGGGAAATCGGTCTCAAAGAGAATGTTATCGGCACCCACCTTATCGATCAGGCGGCGCGGCGCGATCTGCTCGAACCAGTAACAAGCGTACACGTTACGAGCAAAGTATTGGGATGGCAGTAGATCGAACTCTGGATGCTCTTCCGCCACGCTGTTGCCCAT
>CAZUFQ010000447.1:0-4905 GCA_964618735.1 uncultured Enterobacteriaceae bacterium | reverse complement strand
AAAGGGGAGCCAGCCGATGCCGCTCTCTACTGAGATGAACTTGATCTTGGGATAGCGCGCGAGCACGCCGGACATAATCAAGTCGTTGAGTTGAATGCCGTTGCGCAGGAAGATATCCACCGACAACTCGGTAAACGCCGCCATCTTCCCGTAGGCCGCGATCTTGTTTTGCAACAGCCCCATCTCCATATTGCCCGAGCCGATGTGGAAGCTAATGGGCAAGTCGAGTTCGCACGCCACTTCCCACAGGGGGTTCCAATGGGGATCGCCTAGCAGTGGCTGTCCCCAGAATTGGGGCTCGCCAGTGAACAGAATGCCCTTGTGCCCCATGGCAGCGCAACGGCGCACTTCTTTCGCTGCGGCGTTGACATCCCAAAACGGCGTCGAGGTGATAGGTAGCAAACGGCGGGAGTCGGCCGAAGCCCATTCGGTCTGCCAATCGTTGTAGATCTGCACGCAAGTCATCATCAACTCAGGATCATTCAGCTTTAAGAATTCTTGCGCGCCAAAGCCGCCAACATTGGGGTACATGACCATCGCCCAGATACCCATTTTATCCATGTATTTCAGCCGTTCTTTGGCGTCATACGCTCCTGGGTGCATCTCTTCGTAGTTCTTGGGCGGTTTCGCGAAATTCCCCACGCCGGCGGTCGCGGTCAGCCCTGGACTCGCCAACATTGGGGTCCCCCCTATGACCCAGGACAGGCGGCCATCGCTAGCAGTCTCAATGCGCGGCACCAAGTCACGCATCCTAGCCGGTGCGCGCTTGGTCCACAGATCCGGACTTTCGGTGACATGGGTATCAACGTCTATGATGGTGTAACCACTCATAATAGTGTCCCTCCTTACGGTTGTTTTACTAACGGTTGTGAGTAAAGCTAAGCATCTAGCAATTCCTAAAAATAGGGGCCTTTCAGTCGTATCTAGTCTTCTCCAGACTGTCAACCTCAAGGAACTGCCGCAAGTTACACAAAATTGCACGCCGCGGCGGCAGAATTCTGCTGAACTCGACACGCAAAATAACGCACTTCTTTCCATGAGGAGGTTGAGAAATGACTTGCTGTTCTGCTACAAAAGCACTTTCGGAACGGTCTTTCCCATACGGAACCATTGGGAGATAACCAAACCGGACTGTCGGGAATAACGGTGCGCAATGTCGCCGCCGTGAAAATCACACGTAAGGAGGGTGCTATGCACGTAGGATACGGAGCAGTTTTTCAAAACCCTAATAACCAACTGTCCGATCGAGAGGTCTGGCTCAATGAGGTTCGCTTGGCTGAAATGGCCGAACCGCTGGGATTCGATTCCATCTGGGCAATCGAGCATCATTTTGACGATTACACGATGTGCCCTGACCCAGTGCAGTTTTTGACTTACATGGCGGGAAGAACCCAAAAGGCCAAGCTCGGCTCTATGGTAATCGTTTTGCCCTGGCACGATCCGGTTCGCGTCGCCGAGCAAATCTCCATGCTTGACCACGTCTCTAACGGCCGTTTCATCTTAGGGATTGGACGCGGGCTGGCGCGCATCGAATACGAAGGATTCCGGATCGATCAAAACGAAGGACGCAGCCGGTTCGTAGAGTACGCGGAGTTGATCCTTGAAGCCTTAGAAAAAGGCTACATGGAAGGTGGTCTGCACACCAATCAGCCGCGACGGGAGATTCGTCCGTTCCCGTTCAAGTCATTCCGGGGACGCTCGTACGCAGCGGCAGTCTCGCCGGATTCGTCGCCAATCATGGCCAAGCTCGGAGTTGGATTATTGGTCATTCCACAAAAGCCGTGGGACGCCGTGAAAAAAGATTTCGAGGTGTATCACGAGGCATGGCGTCAATATCATGGCAACACACCTGCCCCGAAACCGCTCAGCGGCGGTTTTGTGTTTGTTGACGAAAACAAGGATCGTGCGGAAGAGATGGCCATGAAGTGGTTGGCGGGAAATTACAAGACCGTCATCAAACACTATGAGATGACCTCGGAAAAGTTCGGCATCCATAAGAGCTATGAGTCTTACCGGCAGATTACCAAGTATATCGGCAAACACGGGATCGACGCGGCGGCCCTCGATTTCGCGAAACTCATGCCTTGGGGTACGCCGGACCAAGTAATCGAAAAGCTGGCGACAATTCGTGATATGATCGACGCCAATGGCTTCATGCTGAACTTCAGCTATGCCGGTATGCCGTTTGACGAAGTTGAACGGAGCCTCAAACTCTTTGCCAAGAGTGTGTTGCCTGAAGTGAAAAAATGGCAGACCGAGCCGCTCAAAGACCCGGCAGAGTTCGACGCTCGGCAGCACGCCGCAGCGTAAGGCATTGAAGAAAGGGACGGCTACGTCCCTTTTAACGCTTGCCTAATCGAATTGACTTCACTTCTTGTTTTGGTGATAAAGACAAAACTCTGTAGCCCGGAGAGAGCAATAAGCAATCCAGGCTACGGTGTGGTCATGAGAGATCTTCCCTACTTTGCCGTCACTGTTGCCGCTCCAGGGCGGACATCGATAGGCTGACGACGGCCTTGCGGCTGCCAGCTCTTGATCTCTGGCCCGACCTCCTTAGCAAAGAGACGCATATTCGCTTCTACGTCGTCATACGGCAGGCTGTAATAGCTGAACGCGCCGTTGACCTCGAAATCGCCGATCACTTCGCGACGATGGCGCAACGCCGCCAAGATCATGTCGGGCGTGCCCCACAGATTCGAGCTGATGAATTCTTCGATAACGGCGTCGTGGCCGACTGCGGTGATCTGCTCAGCCGCTTTGGCGTAGTGTTGGTACGAGGACCCAGTGGTAGCGAAGTTGGCGGCATCGTCCATCCGATAATGCTCCATTAACGTCCAGTAGTATCCAGTAATGCAACGACGCGCGACCTCTTCTGCTTTCTTCCGGTTCGCGAAACATGAGACAAAGTCTACAATGCTGATCGGTGGAGCTTCTTCGCCGTTGTTATGCTGGCGATATTCAGCGCGATACGCTTCGAGTTGTGGCCCCATTTTTTCCCACGCCGTCTGTGAGAACATCATTGATCCAAGCCCCAGCGAGGCCGCGACCGAAAAGGACTCCGGCGACATGCACACCATGTAACGGCGGCCCTTGAAACTCTTGAAGGGGCGCGGACGCACTTCAATGCGCGCTTGTTGATAGTACTTCGTATTAGCTTCGACAATGCCGGTCTCCAACCCTTGCACGACGATAGCGGCAGCTTCATTAAACCGCTCACGCGCCTCAGTCATGTCAACACCGAACCCGGCGTATTCCCGCCGCGAAAGACCGCGTCCGAGGCCCAGTACTGCACGCCCGTCGGACAGGTGGTCGAGGAGGACCATCTTTTCGACTACTCGCATCGGATTGTTCCAGGGGAGGATAATGGCCCCTGTGCCGAGTTCCATGCGCTCGGTGCGGGCGGCGATGTAACTGAGATACTGCATATTATCGGGACACATCGAGTAGTCGAAGAAGTGGTGTTCGACTGGCCAAATGATATCGAACCCCATGCCTTCGGCTTCGATGAGCAAGCGTGTTTCATGCTTGTACATCTCGCGATCGTTGTGATCTTGGTGGGCGGGAAAAACGTTTTGGATACCAATCTTCATGATGACTCCTTTCTGGTCTTGTTTTACAGAGTTACACGAATCTGCAAGGCGATGCACTACATCTCGTTGCAAACAGCAAAGATGAGCTTATGGGACCTAAGATTGAGGACAATCCTTGGTGCGCCCTGTGTTATTTACTACTAGGCGCGAGTGATGTACACGGCCCGTCCGCCGTGATTTGAGGGGTATTCTGGGAAAACAGAGAGGCAAAGAATGAATCGGAGAGCGGGAGAACTGGAGAACAAGAAAAAATAGTTTTCTTTCTTTAATTCTCCAGTTCTCCGATTCTGCTTGACGTTAATTCAGCACTTTCTACGTTATGCTGCCCGCCCGCTGCGCAGGAGCTTGCCCGACGTAGCGCCGGTGCACTTGCCATCCTCAAACGTCACGCTGCCGTTGACCATGATCCAGCGATAGCCTTCCGCCCTTTGGACTCGCCGCCACTCACCTGCGGGCAGATCGTGAGCAATCTCGATCGGCAACGCTTTCAGATTGTTAAAATCGTAAACTACTATATCCGCCGCCAAGCCTTCGCGCAGCGTTCCGCGATCCTTAAACTGCGCTGCATGCGCCGGCAGCGTGCTCAACCGGAAGTGCGCTTCTTCTAGCGAGAGAGTGTTGGTGTCGCGCACCAACCACGTCAGCATATCGGTGGGATACATACCAAGCGTAAGGAACTTGATGTGCGCCCCGCCATCAGACACGCCCGGAATAGAGGCCGGGGAACTCAGCATCTCGCCATGCACGCGCGGATCACTATTCACCACTGGCCCGAGCCATTCGGTCTGCAAGTCGTCCGCCACCGAAATGTCTAAAATAGCATCGATCACATGCTTATTTTCCCGCTTGGCGATTTCTTCTACTGACAACCCGAGATACTTCTCGCGCAAGTCGGGGCGTGCGATCGTGATCGCCACGAATTTACCCAATTCACCAAAGACGAAATCACGCGTCGGCGTGCCGGCGTCGTACTCGGCGCGCGCCGCTTTGCGGAATTCCGCATTGGCCAACTTCGCACGCTTCTCTTCAACCGTACCCAACGTCGCTTCGCGCCATGCCGGGTTGTCATCAAAAAGATTCCAGTCTTGGAAGTTGATCACAAACGGGGCGCGCACCGAGGCTGCCTGTCCATACACCGGGAGGCCTTTGGCGACCATCTCATTCAACCACTTGAGTTGCAGCCGCATCGGTTCCACGATTTTCTCGTGCGCCACCAGAGCATTGTAAAGAACCGAATGCCCGCTCTGCTCAGCCAGTTGCGTACTGAAATTCAAATCGCGTTGCATACCGACCCCTTGATCACTCGAGGTCGCGC
>CAZUFQ010000446.1:639-6111 GCA_964618735.1 uncultured Enterobacteriaceae bacterium | reverse complement strand
TTCTCGCTACGTTCTTTTGATGCCAGCCAGAGCCGCCGTCATGCGGGAACCAGACGACGAAAATTCGAGCCCGAAACGCTCTGCTCCGGGCGTTAATAAATCGCAAAAGTACGACGCGGCGCAGATCGACAAACTCGCGGGCCTGGAAGCACTCCGGAAACGCCCGGGCCTGTACAACGCCCACCCGGATTACCCCGGTTTTCCTCATGTTTTGTTGGCGACTCTGGCGGATCTCAGACATGCCGACATTTCACCACAACTTCTCCATGAGTTCCTTGATCGAACCCCGCAAGGAGAAATCTCTCGGCAAAAATTGACAAGTTTGGTGTTCTTGTACGAACGCTACGTGGCTTTGCTGGGTGAACAGGGCTTCTATGACGTCAACATGGTGATGGAACACGCCATACGCGTGCTGGAGGTCGAGTCTGTAGCCGCCCCATTCATGTTGTATGGGTTTTATGACTTTACACCGTTGCAGCAACGCTTTATTGCCACAGCGGTCCGAGATCGCGACACGCTTGTATTTTTCCCTTGGCGTGCGGGGAATGCCTATGCTTGTGCTGCCCAGACTCTCACTTGGTTGACCAACTTAGGCTTTCAAAGAGTTACGTTGCAAACTCACGCTGAACACGAAAATCTGCTCTCGCGATTACAGGCCGGACTGTTTGAAGATCGTCCGACTGCGCGAGTCTTTCTTTCACCCAAAAGAGATGCGTCTGTGCGCTTCCTTTCTGCCCCAAATAAAAGCCAGGAAGCACGAGAGATCGGGCGCGTCATTTTTGATTGCGTGCAGACGCACGGTCTGCGGTTTCATGAGATCGGCATTTTGCTCCGCGATCCGACAACGTATGGACAGCTCTTGGTGGAAACCCTGCACGGTCTGGGCATTCCGTGCTTTTTGTACGAGGGGGCGCCACTCATCCGCACCTCTGCAGGTCAGCAGCTGCTGTTGCTTTGTCGCGTGTTGTTGGAAGACTATGCCCGTTCCCCCATGCTGGAATTTATTCGCGGGGTAGACCCGCCGTTTTCCGCCCTGCTCGGAGAGCTCGCCGACGCCGCTCGTCCCACCCAGTGGGAAATCCTCTCCATACAGGCTGGTGTGGTCAAAGGCGCCAGCGCCTGGCGCGAGCGGCTCCAACGCCTCCTATTGGATCAGAGGCAAGCACAAGATGAAGAAATCGACACCGCAATTGATCAGCGAGTCTTACAAGCATTTTTCTCTTTTGTAGGTGGGTTTATTGCCGCGAGTGAAACGCGGCCGCGGACGCAGTCTTGGCAAGAATGGTCCGCTTTTGTGATCCGTTTGCTGCGTTTGTATATCACTCCGACCGAGTACACCGAGCGGCTCGAAGAAGCGTTGCTGAATTTGAGCGAACTTGATCTTGTCGATAATTCCGTATCCTTCGAGGGATGGGTGAAGGGCGCTATTGAGGCGTTACAAACCGACGCTGCGCCAGTCGGAGCCTTGGATAGAGAGGGAGTGGTGGTTGCTGATCTCTTGGCTGCGCGTGGCCTGCAATTTCGCGTGGTTATTATTCCCGGTCTGGTGGACGGAACTTTTCCTCGACTCATCCGACAGGATCCGTTGCTGCTCGATCAAGAACGACAGTATGTGTCGGAAGTTTTGTCGCGCGAGCTGCGCCCGCGACGTGGACTCCACGAAGCCGAACAGTTGCTGTTCGTGTTAGCAGTCCAGAGCGCCAGTGAACAAGTTGTTCTTTCCTATCCTCGGTCGGGGCAAAACGGCGAGACCGCGACGACGCCCTCGTTCTATTTATTGCGCGCGCTGGAAGCGTTAACCGGTGCGGTCGCAACCTTTGCGGACCTGCGCGAATGGGAGCATCGTGTTTCGTTACTTCCTGTGAGTCTCGGTCCGCCAAGTGACGCAATCGATTTGATCGAGTATCATCTCCTCAGCGCCGAGCATGCTCGCGCTTCAGGGAGCCCCGCCCCGCTTGGATATCTACCCACGATGTCGCCATTCGCTCCTGCCGCGTTTCAGGCGTTGCGTCAACGCCGACAAAGCGAACACCTTACTCCTTTTGACGGCATGATCGACAGCAGCATGGTGAGGATGCAGGTGCAGCGTCATCTCTTCCCCGCTGGATTGCGTTTGTCCGCTAGCGCGTTGGAAACGTATGCGCGGTGTCCGTTCCGGTATTTTCTGACTGCCGTGTTGGGGCTCCCCCAATGGGAGGAGCCTGAACAGGTGCTGGCGTTGCAGCCGCGTGATCGTGGGGCTTTGCTGCACGATATTTTGCAGGATTTTTTCACTCGCGCCCGCGAAATTGGCTGGCTTCCGCTTGCCGGGAAAGACAAGGCTGTGCTCAGGCAGCTGTTGCAGCAGATCGCCCACAAACATTTTCATGAATTCGCCCAATTGGGCGCCACCGGCTTTCCACTGTTGTGGGATATCGAGCAAGAGCGCATGTTGGAGCGACTCTTGCGATTTCTTGACCGCGAGTACGACGCTGGTGAGGCGTTCCTCCCGACTGCTTTTGAGGTCCAATTTGGGACTGACAAACAGACTGAAAAGAACGACGGGTTCTCCCCGCATTTTCTCGATGGCCCCGTGCGTTTCCAACTTGACGATGGAGAAGAGATTGCGCTACGGGGCCGTATTGATCGCATTGACCTTTCGATTGACCAACAACGCGCGCGGCTTGTAGATTACAAAACCGGCAAGTCGATCCGTGGTCGCTTTGCCGGCGGCGCCGCCCTGCAGTTGCCTTTGTATTTGTACGCCGCCCGCTTCTTATGGCCGGAGAAAGCGTGGGACTCGGCTATGTATGCGTATGTTGACCGCGAACGCAAACCTGTAGCGCCGCTGTTTACCGAGACCAACTGGGACAGCTCATTCCCAACGTTGCAAGCAATTGTGACAAAGTTAACCAGAGGTTTACAGAACGGCTGCTTTCCTGCGACGCCGGAGACCTGCGTTCCCTGCCCATTTTCCTTGGTGTGCGGTGGACAAGGCAATACTGTTCGTAAGCAGCAGGACGCTCGTCTTGACTTCCTTCGCCAAGTGAGAGCCGTCGAATGACAACTTCGAAGTCGCCAACCTCACTGTTAGACGAAGAGGCGCGCCGCCGCGCCACAACGGATCTGGACACGACTTTTCTGGTCGAAGCTGGGGCTGGCACTGGCAAGACCAACGTGCTGATTCAGCGTCTGCTCACGATCGTGCGTAGTGGTCGTGGCCAGTTGGATCGACTGGCGGCAATTACGTTTACAGAAAAAGCGGCGACAGAATTACGCGAGCGGCTCTATTTGGAAATTGATGCAGCGCTGGCGAGCGCAATGTCGGAAAGCGAACGGCAAAATCTGCGCGAAGCCCAACGGCAATTCGAGCGTGCGCACATTGCGACTGTTCATGCTTTCTGTGCTGATCTCTTGCGTGAACGTCCAGTAGAGGCGTGTGTTGATCCGGACTTTACCGTGCTCGATGCGTTCGCCGCACGTGTCCTCCGCCGGGAAGTCTGGCGCGAATGGCTGGCGCAAGAGATGGAGTGCAGCCCCCAAGTGCTGAAGCAAGCATTCCGCGCCGGGGTGACGCTAAGCCATATCGAGACAGTGCGTGATTTCTTACTTGAACAGCGAGATAGCTGGCCTTTTCTACCGACCCTAGCTGCGGACCGCCTGGCCGAGTTCGTGCAGCAATTCGTGCAGACGGTGGAACGTTTGACCGCGGCGAGCCGCTCGTGTACCGATCCGATGGATCGCGCTTATGGTCAGATACATGAACTGGTTGACCTTCTCAACCTGGCGCAGGAGCGCGCCTCTTGGGAACGATTACTGCTGAGTAATGTCCCCTTGTCCGCGAAAGCAGGCGCAAAAGCCAATTGGAAACCAGCGACGGTGCTGGAGGAGGTGCGAAATCTGCTACGCGAGCTCGCCGAACACCACGAGCAGACACGCGCGCTCTGGACTCATAATTTGACGGTGCAATTGGCGGCGTGGCTCGGGGGGTACTTTCGTACGTACGAAGAGAAAAAGCGAGACCGCGGGTGTCTCGACTTTACTGATCTGCTCCTGATGACGCGCGACCTGCTCAAGCATAACCTCCAGGTGCGGCGCTATTTTCAGAATCGGTTTCTTTTCCTCTTTGTTGACGAATTTCAAGACACCGATCCGCTGCAGGCGGAAATTGTTTTCTTTTTGGCCGAGCGAGAATCACAGGCTACAGAATGGACTGCAGTGACGCTCCAGCCCGGCAAGCTGTTCCTCGTCGGCGATCCTCAACAATCAATTTATCGTTTCCGGCGCGCGGATCTGCAAGTGTACGCCCTGGTGCGTGAGCTGGTGGCGCGCCAGGGGCAAGAGCTGTCGCTTTCTACCAATTTCCGTACGCGCGCGCCGGCGTTGGTGTGGATTAACGAAACGTTTGCCAGGGAGTTTGCGGCAGTGGGCGCTGAACAGCCAGCCTATCGTCCGCTTACAGAGGCGCGCCTAGAGAATACAGGTCGGGAAGTCATCATAGTGCCCATCGCTTCAGCGAGCGAGAAGCCAAGCCGCGAGGAAATGCGGCAGCGAGAAGCGCGCGCCGTTACCGAGTTTTTGGTGAGAACCGTAGGTGAGATTGGGATGGAAGTGTGGGGGGGGCGAGCGATCAGCTATCGCGACGTGGCCGTGCTGTGTCGTACGCATCAAACCCTGGAAGCGTATGAAGACGCCTTGCGCGAGGCGGGTGTCCCGCACCGTGTTGCCGGCGGACGTCGCTACACCGATCGTCAAGAAATTGCAGAACTGCGCGCGCTGCTGCGCGCTATCGAAAGTCCGTCGGATATTGTTGCTCTTGTTGCTACTTTACGGTCGGGTATGTTCGGTTTTAGCGATGAAGAGTTAGCGGCTTTTATGAGTGAGGGGGGTCGGCTGGATTATATGCATCCGGCGACTATCATGCTGTCTGGCGCGGTTGGGAAACGTGTCGCTTCTGCCTTTACCGTGCTCCAACACCTGCACCAACGACGGACGCAGGTGAGTCCAGCCACGCTCTTGACCGAACTTTACGCGAACACTCACTTACTACCGGTCTTTGCCTTACAAGGGCAGGGGGCACAGACGACGGCGAATCTGCTCAAACTCATTGAGACTGCACGACTCTTGGCCGAACAAAACCAGTCAACTCTTGCCGCGCTGAACCGATTTCTCACATCCCAAGAGGAGGCGGCGCAGACCAGCGATGCGCCCTTTTTAGAAGAACAAGAGTCCGCCGTTCGTCTCCTCACTATTCATCAGGCTAAGGGGCTGGAGTTTCCTGTGGCGATCCTCGCAGATGGGACTTACAGCCAGCGTCACGGAGGACGTACCGGCGTTACGGATCGGATCAGCGGTCGACTCGAACTCCGCGTCGGACCTGGCGCCTTGGCGTGCGCAACCTTGGGCTGGCGACAGGCAGAAGCGCAAGAACAAGAACGCGAAGCAGCAGAAGAGCGACGACTGTGGTATGTCGCCGCAACTCGAGCACGTGAT
>CAZUFQ010000446.1:0-629 GCA_964618735.1 uncultured Enterobacteriaceae bacterium | reverse complement strand
AACTTGGCAACTGATCAACTCGTTTATTCCTGTACTGCTTCCCAAGAAAGAACCAACGAAAAACACTAGGCACTGGGTGGTTACCGTTGACCTGTCGCTAGGTCTTGTTGCGCCGAATTCGCAGGCGGAAAGGGAAATTGAGATGGAGGGTCGAGATTCCAAAGTTTTCATCTATCATTTGCCGGTTGATGCGTGGCAACCGAAGGCGTCTGTGTCTATGTTTGCACTTATTTCGCACCTCAAGCACGAGGAAACTACGGCGCGCGCTTATCAAGAGTGGGAGCAAACGCGGCAGGCGACTTTGGCGATTGGCCGACAAAACGCTAGCATTTATAGTGTGACAGAGTTAACAGCTGACAAGCAGCAGCACGAATTCGCAGCTGAGACTTCGACAGCACGACGAGGCGATCGCCTCGCCAGTTTACGGTTCGGTCGCGCTGTGCACGCGGCCTTACGGAGCGCTAGCCTCCACGGCGTTTCACCCCCCTTTGTGAGAAACGGCGGCGGGTTGTGGGATCCTGCCGAACAAGAAGAAGCGGCGCAGTTAGTGGCAAAAAATTTAGCTTCCCCACTGATGGAAAGGGCGCGTCCCGCAAGTGAGCGATTTGCTGAAGGTACATTTTCGCTCC
>CAZUFQ010000445.1:0-6113 GCA_964618735.1 uncultured Enterobacteriaceae bacterium | reverse complement strand
CGACGCCGCGCTTTAGGGTTCGTGGCACTTTTGTTTCATCTGAAGGTACATTGATGCGCATGGATCTCTTCGCATTCTTAGTCTTCCGACCAGTGATTGTGAGAGCCCGTTGTTGAAGATTTTATGAATTTTTGGTGGGGGTCTTGGCTGATTTTCGGACAGGAAACAGATTCGACCTCTGGGCTCTGTACTTTACTTCCTCGTTTTGCACCCCTATCGATAGTTTCCTCCCCACTCTTGACAGGTCAAAAAGCTGGAATAGGGTAACTCTACGGTATATGAGCCAGACCAAATACATACTGATTCTTGGCTTCTTGGTGTTATCTTTCCTGGTCAGTGTCCCCGATGACCTTCTAAGCAGCGACCTACATCTCCGCCAAGTAAACATCGCGAATATGGAGGGGCGCACCACAGAAGCCGAGCACCTCCCTGCCCCATCCGAATGGCGCTACCCGCTCAAGAGTGTGGCCAAGCGAAGGATTGACACATTTGCTCTCCCACTTGTGACACGCATCCTCATCATGCACGCCTGCGACCAAGGGCTTGGTCGCTCCTACCATTCTTCCGTAACGGTCGTCTACCAGGCCGTACCCCTTTATCAGTCCCTCCAAGTGTTTCGCTCCTAACTGGAGTGTCTCGCACGTCTGAAAAGAACGTCTCGTTCTCTACCTGTAATGCCTCAATAGGACGGAGGCTGACCAAAAAGGGAGGGTATATGGCATGGCCTGTACGCTACAACATGATCGGGTTGCTGTTCTGCGGCACCGTGGTCAACTATATTGATCGTGTCAACATCTCGGTGGCTGCGCCGGTCATCATGAAGGAGAGCGGCTGGGATAAGGGCCAGTTCGGCCTGGTCTTTTCTGCCTTTCTCATTGGCTACGCGCTTTTGCAAATTCCCGGCGGCGTTATTGCGGACCGTTGGGGCGGACGGAAAGTCCTGGCGCTAGCATTCTGCGGCTTCTCCCTCTTTACGGCGCTCACCCCGATAGGGCAGTCCACATTTGTCTTGCTGCTCATGATGCGTTTTCTGGTGGGCGCGTTCGAGTCGGTCACGATTCCCGCGTTGACCTCATTCAACTCCCGCTGGATTCCGCGCGCCGAGTTCGGCCGGGCACAGACTTCGAGTCTCTCGGGTATTACCGTGGGGCAGATGGTGGCATATCCCCTAACCACCTGGATCATCTTGCACTGGTCTTGGCCGATGGTCTTCTACGTCAACGCGATCCTAGGAGTCATCTGGGCGACAGTCTGGCTGTGGTACGCGACCGACACCCCGGGCGCCCACTCCCGTATCGAGCAAGCAGAGCGCGATTATATCGCAACGCATCTCCCTCCCAAACCTGCAGTTCCCCTACCCTTGCACGCCGTTTTCACCAATTCGTCTCTCCTCGTTCTCTCCCTGAGCTATATGTGCTTCGCTTACATGGGCTGGATGTTCTTGTTCTGGTTCCCGGACTATCTGGTAGAGGGGCGCGGCTTTTCTCTGGGAGCGATGGGGGCAATAGGGGTCGCCGTGCATGGGGCTGGATTTATCGGCATTATCAGTGGTGGGGCGATCTCGGACCGGCTTCTACGCATGGGGTGGAGCCCGCAATTTGCCCGTGTGCGCTTTCCCGGCATTGGAGTGGCTTTGGCGGCGCCGTTCCTCGTAGGCGCGACGCTCGCGCCTTCTCCCACTCTGTGTGTGACGTTGTTGATCTTGTTCCACATGCTGTTTGCCAGCGCCATCGCTGGGTATACGACAGTGGCCTTGGAGTTTAATCCGCATCTGGCGGGGTCGATCTTCGGCCTGATTAACACCCTCGGGAGTTTTGCCGGCATCTTCGGTCCGATGACTGCGGGGTTCATGCTCAGCCAGAGTGGCGGCAACTGGACATTGCCCTTTTTTGTCGCAGCGGCCGCCGGCGCCGTGTGCGCCTCGATTTTGTTTGTCGTGCCGATTCGGCCGATCCGGGTGGACACGCTTGTCCCCGCCGACGTTGTCGCAAGAGAAGTGACGCACTAGAACACGTCAGAAAGAAACGGCGATTCACAGAGTTGAATACCCGCTAACCTCCTGCAGCAGTTTGCTGCACAAAGCACAAAAGGTGAGGAGAACGATTATGGACAGACGGCAGAATTATGGAGATGGTTCGCCTGGCGACGAACTACTGGAGACCATAGAGGGTCTGAAGCGCTGGCTGCAGCGGTTCCCCAGGCAAGGCCTGGGACTCTGGGTCATCATGGTTCTTATCCTGCTGTTCTGGCTGGGTTCGGGTCTGTATGTTGTTGGTCCAGGGGAGCGGGGGGTGGTGCTCCTGTTCCGCGCGGCGACGGCGGAGCAGACCGAGCCGGGGTTACGCTACCGCCTACCCTGGCCCATTCAGAGCCATGCGGTAGTGGATATTGCCCAGGTGCGCCGCGCCGAAGTAGGATTTCGCACCGTCGCGGACGTTCCCACCGAGCGCAGCGCCAGAGGAGGCGCCCGTACAGTCCCGCAGGAAGCGTTGATGCTCACCGGCGATGAAAACATCGTCGAGCTGCAGTTCTTTGTCCAATACCGCGTCCAAGATCCGGTGAAGTTTCTCTTTGGGGCAAGCGACCCTGAAGGGATTCTCCATACCTCGGCGGAGGTCGCGTTGCGCAGCGCGGTGGGGCGCAACACCATCGACTACACCATGACCGACGGCCGGGTGGAAGTGCAGGAGCAAGTCAAGAGCGCCCTCCAGGAACTCCTGGATACCTATCAGACCGGCTTGCTGGTCTCGGAAGCCCGGTTGTTGGTCGTTGATCCTCCCAGTGAAGTACGAGATGCGTTTCATGATGTCGTCCGTGCTTTGGAAGACAGGGACCGGCTGATGAAAGAAGCCGATGGCTACCGGGAAGGCGTCGTGCCCAACGCCCGGGGCGAGGCTGCGCAGATGGTGCAGCAGGCCGAAGCGTACAAAGCCCAACGAGTGATCCGTGCGCAGGGAGATGCGGAGCGCTTTCTCAAGATTTTGGCGGAATATGACAAAGCGAAAGCCATCACGCGGGACCGCCTCTACCTGGAAAGCGTGGAACGTATAATGCCGACCATAGAGAAGTTCATTCTCAACAGCGACGGGAAGGCGGGGGTGCTGCCGCTGCTGCCGCTGAAGGGATTGGCTGCTTCGCCAGCCCCAGCGGCGCTGGAGAAAACCCCACCCGCTAACACAGACAGGAGGTAAACATCATGGCTAGACTCCTTATTGGCCTCGGACTTGTTGTCGTCTTTGCCCTCATGCAGACCGCATTTACCATCGGTGAGTGGGAGCAAGGCATGATCGTCCAGTTCGGCAACCCCAAACGCATCGTACAGGAGCCGGGGCTCTACTTTAAACTTCCGTTCGTGCAGAACCTCGTGCGCTTTGAGAAGTGGGTGCTCACAACCGATGCACGGACGGCTGAGTACCTAACGCTGGATAAAAAGCGGGTATTGGTTGATCACGTCTCGCGCTGGCGCATCCAGGAGCCCCTGGAGTTTTATCGTAGCGTGCGCGACAAACAGCGGGCGATGGCGCGCTTGGACGACCTCATCTCTGCTCGCCTGCGGCAGGAAACCGCCAAACATAACTTCCTGGATTTCGTCCGCGAAAAGCGCGAGGAAATCATGGCGGTCGTGACCAAGGACACCAAAGAAACGGCCAAGACCTTTGGCATCGAGGTCCTAGACGTGCGCATTAAGGGGCTTGATCTCCCTCAAGAAGTGCAGGCCAGTGTCTTTGCTCGCATGCGGGCGGAGCGGGAGCGTATCGCCAAACGCTATCGGGCCGAGGGTGAGGAGCGCGCTCGCGAGATCCGCGCCGGAGCGGACCGGGAACGGGAGGTCATTCTGGCTACCGCGTACGAAACCAGCCAGAAGCTCAGCGGCGAGGGGGATGCCCAGGCTGCGACCATCTATGCTCAGGCTTTTGGTCGGGACCCGGAGTTCTATGCCTTCACCCGGCGGCTGCAGGCGTACGAGAAGATTCTGGGTAGTGGCACCACTCTGGTGCTGCCGCCGGACTCGGAGCTGCTGCGCTACCTCCAGAACCCAGGGATCAAGTAGAGGAATCAACATATACGGCTGGAAAAATAAGCGGAAAAAGAACCGTCCTCTGGGTTCTCCGTCGGTCTGATGCTCTTCAGTTTCGTTGGTCTCGACATCTTCTGGTCTCCCAAAGAATGCGTTCTGGCTGGATACAAAGTGTCGGACCGGCATGGCTCGGAGTCGGAGGAAACAGGGAGTACACCCATAGCAAATCAAACCCCGGTCTCTGAACGACCCCTTGAGAGGGATCGCGCTCGTGGGCGAGATTTCCTTTACTCAGCTGAGGTGGTAGTACTGGTGCACACCTCCCTAGTGCAGTTTCAGTATACGTCTTGGGGAATACCACTGTAGGGGTCCGATTCATCGGACCCACCCAAGGGCTTGATGAATCAAGCCCCTACTGCAGTTTTTTGCAGATCACAGCTCATCTTATTCTCCAATAGGTTTCCTGCAGATGCACTAGGGCAGACAGAGCAAACCAAAGAAACAGCGCAATAAGAAAAGCCAATGAAACCAATTTCCCTTATCACGTTCCAGCCCGGCGTATCTTTCGCCCTTATGGCGGCTCTGCTCTTTGGCGCCAGCACTCCGGTCGCGAAGGTGCTCCTTGGTAAGATCGATCCCGTACTGTTGGCAGGATTGCTTTACTTTGGTTCCGGGAGCGGTCTTGCCCTCTGGTGGTGGCTGCGCTCCCGGGTTCAGCGTGGGACCTCTCCAGAGGCCAGTCTACAGCTTCCAGACCTTCCCTGGCTTGCAGGGGCGATCCTCGCGGGTGGTGTTACAGGTCCCGTGCTGCTCATGGTCGGCCTCACTCTTACTCCGGCCTCTTCAGCCTCACTCCTTCTCAACTTGGAAGGAGTTCTCACCGTGGCTTTTGCGCGGTTGGTGTTTAACGAGCACGTTGATCGTCGTATCGCCCTGGGGATGGCGACCATTACTCTTGGCGGCCTACTACTTTCCTGGGACGGCCGACCAGAATTGGGAGGACCCTGGGGCGCGGCGGCCATCGTCGGCGCGTGTCTCGCGTGGGGAATTGATAACAACTTGACACGGAAAGTGTCGGCGGGAGATCCGCTCCAAATTGCTGGGATAAAAGGTCTCATTGCCGGCATAGTAAACATAGTGCTTGCCCGCGCAGTCGGCGCGAGCTGGCCGCATTTTTCCACTATTGTGACTGCTGCGGCGGTGGGTTTTCTTGGTTATGGAGTGAGTCTTGTTCTTTTTATTCTCGCGTTGCGACATATCGGTACAGCCAGAACGGGCGCCTATTTCTCCGTAGCTCCTTTCTTTGGAGTAATCATCTCTATTCTCGCGTTGGGCGACAGCCTCACCGTTTCTTTTCTCACCGCCGCTGTACTTATGGGCATTGGCGTCTGGCTCAATCTGACCGAACAACATAAACATGAGCACAAGCACGAACTATTGAAGCATGATCATCAACACATCCATGATGAACACCATCAACATGGACACGGTGAGGGGCCTCACAGCCATCTGCACTCACATGCTGAGCTGCTTCATAGCCACCCTCACTACCCAGATATCCATCATCGTCATGGCCATGAGATTGATTGATCCTTCACTCTTGCGCGCACGGAGATGCAATCAGGACCTTATACGAAGACAAGAGAATTTCGCCGGCTAGATTGCTCTCCAGCTTCAGGCAGAAAGAGGCAATTAGTAAAGTTTGAGTATGGAAGATTTCAGTGAGGCAAAGATGGTAGAGAGAATTCAAAGCGTACAAAGGGGCACTATGGCAACGCAACTCCAGTTCGTTTGGCGATTTCCCTGGCTAAAATTGCAAAATCCTTATAGGCCCCCTGAACCGCCTGTACATGAGCCCCGATAGCTCCATCAGCAGGTTTCAGGTAAAACATCGGTTTGTGAGCCTCTTGGGCGAGAGGCATAAGACTGCGGTAATGCTTCAGAAGAGCCAAGCGGTAAGGATCTGTTTCTACTGTGACGTTCGCTCCTCCGGGACGACCTAATACGTCGGTCCGATAGACTTCAGGAATACGTGCCACCCAGCGATCAAAAGCTTTCACCGGTCCATCGAGCCGCCAGGAATGCTCCAAAATTA
>CAZUFQ010000444.1:0-6115 GCA_964618735.1 uncultured Enterobacteriaceae bacterium | reverse complement strand
TTTTGCATTTCGCCTTTCCGACTCCTTGCCGTTCCCCTCACCCTGGCCCTCTCCCCCAAGGGGCGAGGGAATTTCTGCCGCTATCCGATACACCCGCACCGGTTTGGTGATGTTCTTGACCTCCTGTTCCCCCACATACTCATACCTCAACGCCAATTTGTTCCCAACCTGATCGTACACAGTGCCGGAAAGACAAATACCCCCAGCGTCTGCTAAGCCTTCCAAGCGGGCCGCGATGTTGACCCCATCTCCATAGAGTCGCTCTCCTTCCACAATGACATCGCCCACGTTGATGCCAATGCGAAACTCCATCTTCCGAGAGTCCGGTAGGTCCACATTCTTGCCTTTTAACTCATGTTGAATCTCTACGGCGCACTGCACCGCATCGACTGCACTGGCAAACTCCGCCAGCAGATTATCGCCCGGCGCATCCACCACTCGGCCGTGGTGTTGACTAATGAGTGTGGCCATTACCTCGCGGTAAATAGTCAAGGTCCGGATAGTCGCTACCTCATCTTCCCCCATGAGGCGACTGTAGCCTTTGACATCTGCACTCAGGATCGCCGCCAGCTTGCGTTGCATCACTCCAACAGACCGAGGTTGGGTAGCGGCAGAGACGCCGGAAAGAGGGTGGTCGCGTGTCGTTGGTAACAAGGTAAAGGCGGGGTCGCCATAGAGCATGTAGCTGGCCCAGGTGAGCCCTGCCCATCCTCGCTGCGCGATGCTTGATTGGCGCGCCTGAAAGAGCGCCTCGCCTATACTCTGTCCTGCTGTCAGACTACGGTAGAAAGCCGTTGCAAAAAGGGTGCTCTCTTCATCCTGCACGACCCAGAACGTACCCACGTAGTTCTGCACCCCTGCTAGCAAGAACGCACTGCCGATACCAAACGCTTGTCCTTCATACCTGTAGCCCCTCTTCCACTCGGCGGTGACCCCGGCCTGGCATGAGTTGGAAAACACCAAGAGCGGAGGACGAGACAGCTTGCTCAACTCCCCCGCGGTTAGAATCCCTTCATGTAACACCCACCCGCTGTGGCTCGGCGTCTCCACGTCATACTGACTATGCCCGGCAAAATGCACGATGTCGTGGGCTTGAAGCGCCATTAAGAGCGGCGCCTTGCGCACCTCGCTCCCGCCTAACAACGTCACCTCCACTCCTCTTATGCCTCCTAACAGCTCGCACAGCCGCTCGGCTTCCTGCCTCGCCTGCGGCAGCGTTTCGGTGGGATCGGCAATCAGCAGTACCCGCAGTGCTCCCGGCTCTCTGTGGGTGGTCCCTCTCTCCGGCAGCGGATCGCTTGTGATGACTTGGCGGCCCAGGGGAAACTTCAGAGCCAGAAACTGCTCCCCGTTGTAGCTCAGCTCCCACGGCGCCTGGATGAGGGATTCATCTAAACGTAAATAGAGCACACAGGGCTGTGCTGTCCGCAGCCGTTGCCGCGCCGCTTCGGTGAACAAATGCGAAAAGATCAGCTCGCCAACCCGTTGCAGGTTGTGGACAACCGCCAAGTTTTCTTCCCGGCCATATCCCGGCAGGGCTACACGCTCAACCTCGGCGCTCACCTCCCGCAAAAAGGCGTCGTCCACGCGGGTCTCACTGCGCGGAATAAGAGCGCCCACTTCCGCCAAGTCGATGATATTGGTGTCGCCCTTCCGCAAAATAGTGAGAAAGATTGGCGGTGGTTGTGGCATGACCACTATAATTCCCAGCTTCTCGCGAGATTTTTTCTTTTACTTTTGAACTATTTTCCCCTCTACCACAACCGAGTACTTTACAATACTCCGAGTCCGCCCGATATTTGCTTCCCTAAATCGAACCACATGACATTGGGACACCTTCAGTGTAGCGTGCGCTGCGCGCACGATTCTTCCCTCGCCGCCGTTCGTGCGCATGACGCACGCTACCGAGGAGGGGACAAGTGGAGGCGTGTACGAATCTTCTGCGGTCTGATTTAGGATCAATGCCTCCCTGAACTACAAGCAAGACTGTCCTTCGGCGCTTCTTGCCTGCAAGGCTCCCCTCCTAGAGTAATCCCTTTCCTTTATGATCTATGAGTGAATGGCAGGACTGGACGAGTTCGGGGCAGATGAGGTACGAGAGCTGGTCAGTATCCTTGCTGGTGAACAACGTGATACGTAATGCATGAAAAGATTGGGGTAGTGGGCCATTTTTCTATTGAATCATTGAGTCATCGGGCCAGCGGGTCATTGATGAACTCAACACCCTGATCACTCAAGGGTTCAGTCTTCAATGGCTCACTGACTCAATCACGCTATGGTTCAATTCAAGGAGGCTCCCATGGCCCGTCTGCCTTATGTCACTCGTGAACAATTACCCGAACCTGAACGCGACATCTTTGATGATCTTATGAAGCAGCGTGGCTCGGTCGGTCATGTCTTTCGCATGGCGGCGCATAGTCCGCTCTTGCTGCGGCGCATGTTGTACTTCAGCGATGGTCTTCGTAACCGCACTCGTCTTGATCCACGGTTACGCGAGCTTGCAATCATGACGGTTGGTCGCTTGACGAACTGCGATTATGAATATGTGCATCATCAGGCTCTCGCGAAACGAGTCGGCGTACGTCCTGAACAAGTCGAGCGGCTCGCCGGTTGGGAAACCGATCCTGCGTTCAACGACCAAGAACGCGCCGTCATTCGCTACGCAACGGAGATGACACAAAATGTGAAGATTGCGGACTCGACGTTTGACGCGCTCCGCACCTTTCTTGATAATGAGCAAATCATTGAGCTGACAATGAACACCGGCTTCTACAATATGGTCGTACGTTTTCTGAGCGCGACGCAAGTTGAGCTCGAACCCGAGGCGCGACAGCATTCGTAAACTCTATGACGAAACAAGTCACCCAAGTAAATCAAATTACGAAAGCGCTTTGCCAAGCCGTCTCCCGACTCTCCTTTGACGTGCTCCCGGCTCAGGTTATCGCCGTCGCCAAACGTATTATTCTCGACGGCGTCGCCGTCGCAGTGGCGGGTGCGCACGAAGATGGTCCGCGCATTGCTGCTGCGCACGTGCATGACCTCGGTGGAACGCCGGTGTCTACTGTCATTGGACATAGATTCAAAACCTCACCAGTGTCGGCCGCCTATGTAAACGGCGTCTCCATGCATGTGTTGGATTACGAACCGATGTGGAGCCCGCCGACCCATGCGGCTTCGCCGACGCTGCCGACCGTGCTCGCGTTAGCGGAAATGCTGAATGCGCCCGGACAAGAAGTGATTGCCGCGTTTGTGAAAGCCTGCGAAATACAAGGATGCTTACGTCTGGCTTCGCAGCAATACGAGCCTGGGAAACTGAAATATCATCCTCCTGGCGTGGTGGGAGTGATGGGCTCCGCCGTGGCCGCCTCGCATTTGCTGCAATTCACACCCGAACAGTTGCAACACGCGCTGGGAATTGCAGCGTCACGAGCAGGCGGCGTGATGGCGAATGTCGGCACGATGACCAAAGCGACGCACTGCGGCTGGGCCGCTGCGGCTGGACTCGACGCTGCTCTGTTGGCGCGACGCGGATTTACAGCGAATACGGAGATCATCGAAGCTCCCAACGGTTACGCCGATGTCTTCTTTGGTGAAAATTGCGATTTCTCGGCACTTGCAGCGTTCGGTCAATCGTATCGCATGGTTAATCCTGGCTTCGCCGTCAAGATGTTTCCCAGTCAGTACGCTACGCACTTTGGCATTACCGCTGGACTAGAGGTACACCGGCAAATTGCTGATCCCTCTACGATTTCGTCGGTGCGCATCACCACTCCAGTCATGCCGTATGTAAATCGGCCGCGCCCCCACACCGGCTTGGACGGAAAATTCAGCTTTCAATATACTGTCGCCGCCGCATTACTCGACGGCGTCGTGACCGTTCGCACGTTTACAGATGAGCGGCGTTTCCGAGCCAATATGGAAAAACTGCTCGAAGTTATCACCATTGTCCAAACGGACGCTATTCCCGGAGAAATGGAAAAAATGTGGGTCGAGGTCGAAGCCGAGGCAGCCGCCGGGCAACGCGTAGTCACACGTTGTCACGGTCCCAGAGGATTCTGGGGACTGCCACCGCTTTCACGAGACGAGCATCTGACAAAGGTGCGAGATTGCTTACGCATGCGTCTGACGCAGGAGCAGACGGAACGCTGTATTTATTTAGCGGAGAACCTCCACGAACTAGAAGCGGACGAAGTGCGAGAATTAATCGGACTCGCCGGGTGTTGAGCACCGCATCGTGTGTTTTCATGGAGGACAGTTATGTCTCGTGTTGAAATTGGCCGGTATTTAACAACGGACAGCCGTGTATGTGGCGGGCGGCTCATCTTCAAGGGGACGCGAATTCTCGTCTCCGACGTATTAGAGCTGTTGCGAGCGGACTTTCCTCCTGAGCAGATCATACGGGAATATCGGGGGAGGCTATCGCGGGAAGCTGTTCACGAAGCCGATACGTTCAATCGTAAAGGAATCGTACGCGAGGTTCTCTCAAAGACCAAGACGACTGCATGATTCTCATTGATCACAACGTTCCTGAACATCAAGTGATGCCCTTATAGCAAGCTCGATTGCGTCCGCAACAGATTGGCCAGGATATCGGTCGCCCAGAATGGCAGGATTTTGAGGAGATCCCCCGCTATCTCCATCGGCTGAAAGCTCCGATCTTTTTTGCTCGCGATGAAGACTTTTTTCATCGTCGGCTTTGTCATCAGAGGTCGCGGCTCAACTACAACTATGGTTTGGGGCGACTTCGTTCTAGAACCGGGGAAAACTGTATTCAGCTGCAGGAGTGCAACTCTTGCATTTACAGGGAATCAGAGTATATAAGGGGAAAAAAGAAAGTCAGGGAAAGAATTCCTCAACACCACACAAATAGTAGGGAGGCTATTTGTGATAGAATCCACCAGAAAGTCTAGTCCTTTGTCAAGAAAGTTCTGACGATTGTCATTCAGCGGAATGCGGCGACGAAGGATCTCAACAGGGCAGGGATACTACGAGATGCTTCCGCTCCCCTCCATTCCGCTCAGCATGACAAGTTCTCAACTTTATATTGTCAGGGTGCTAGTCTTCAATATCTTATTGACCATATAACCATATAGTCACACTTGTCAGGCTTATTTTCAACCTCGTTCTCTCTCACTCCAGGTTCTGCGAAACCAACAGGGTGAAGACAAAGGAGGAAGGTATGAACTGAGTTTGAAATCATGGCGCTACCAGGGGAGATATAGGAAACGCGTTTAGAATCTCAACACCACAAGGGGGGACATATGAAGCGAGTTTGGAATCATGCGGCAATCGTGATTGGATGTCTTCTTACGTTACGGGGGGCCGCCAACGCGGGACCACCAAACAACGACGTCAGTGACGGTCTTGGAAACACCGCCGGTGGTACGTCCGCACTTGTCAATAACAACAACGGTCACGGCAACACTGCCTTTGGAAACAGAGCACTTGCCACCAACCAAGCAGGCAGCAACAACACTGCCGTTGGAGACAGCGCACTTGTTAACAACACGGGATCCGCCAACACCGCCAGCGGAGCTGGTGCGCTGACCTCCAATACCACTGGCTCTAGGAATACTGCCAGCGGAACTGGTGCGCTCACCTCCAACACTACTGGCGAAAGGAATACTGCCAGTGGCGTTACCGCGCTTGCGAACAATACCACTGGCTCTAGGAATACTGCCAGCGGTATTGATGCTCTCATCAGCAACACCATTGGCTCCGACAACACCGCCAGCGGAGCCGATGCGCTGGCCTCCAACACTACTGGCTAAAGGAATACTGCCAGCGGAGCTATTGCGCTCATCAGCAACACTACTGGCACCGACAACACCGCCAGCGGAGCTCGTGCGCCCATCGGCAACCCTACTGACGCCGCCAACACCGCTAGCGGAGCCTCTGCACTGGCCTCCAACAATACCGGAAACTACAACACCGCCAGCGGCGTCTTCGCCCTCTTCGACAACACTACCGGCGGCGACAATGTTGCGAGCGGCTACTATGCCCTCTGGAGGAATCTCCGTGGCTCCTATAATACCGCCGTTGGCGACTACGCACTTGATAACTCCATCACCGGTTACGTTAACACTGCGCTCGGGTTCTGTGCACTCTCGAATAC
>CAZUFQ010000443.1:0-6125 GCA_964618735.1 uncultured Enterobacteriaceae bacterium | reverse complement strand
GGCTTTGCCCGAGTCATGGGCCAACTACCCTGCACTTCCCAGGCGCCCAATCTGGATTCTTCAATTTTCAGTTTCTTCTGAACTTTGTGGGAGGACGCCATCAATCCGATAGGGCTCCTCTTCTGCGTCATTGCGACCAGCTGTAGCGCTCACCAGATCAAGCGCGTGAAATTCCGTCCACGGATGGCGGAGCAGCTGGGCGAGGTACGCCAGTCCCTTGCTGTTTTTGAGGCGAAAGGCTTTCCCGCCGTACCCAATCGTCCAGTATTCACCCTCTTTGCGAAAAATTCCCTTCTCAAGGGAAAGGGCGGCTGCTGTTGGACTCGTGAAAGAGGGGGAAACGAGTCCAGACACGCCGGTCTCACGTGGCATAAGGTTCCTCATTACCCAGAGTGATGCTCAGAGTCCAGGAGGTTTTTGCAGGCAGGGATAAATCCTTTGCATGATAGCGTTTTGCGTCTTTTCATGCCGATCTTGAGCCTAGTAGTTCGCCACACTGATTTTGAGGAGTCAGGATGCGTCATGCCCGCGCAGGCGGGCATCCAGGGAGAGCACCCACCGGCCTCCAGTGATGCCGCCTGGATTCCCGCTTTCGCGGGAATGACGTGGCTGCGGCTTTCCCATCATCTTCACTGTGGTGGTCTACTAGTTTTCTCACTGCACTCTGTACCGCCTCACTGTGACACGGGGCGGCACGGAATGCGACCCCATTTTTCACGCCTGTTTTTGTGAAGGCTCTAGCAAAGCCTTATCTAGAAGAAAGGAGTCATCGTCCTGACAACCGACGAAAGGTAAGCACCTGATGTGGATAGTTAAAGTTGCTCTCAACCGTCCTTACACCTTCATTGTTCTTGCTTTGCTGATTCTCATCGTCAGTCCCGTGCTTATTGCACGCACCCCGACAGACATTTTTCCGAATATCGATATTCCGGTGATCGCTGTCGCCTGGCAGTACACCGGCCTGAACCCCGAAGAGATGGAGGGACGGTTCACGACTGTGTATGAGCGAGTCCTTACCACCACGGTCGACAACATCGAACATATCGAGTCAACCACCCTCAACGGGCAAGCCATCATCAAGATTTTTCTGCAGCCGCATGCGAATCTTGCTACCGCCAACGCACAAATCACCGCCGTCTCACAGAGCCTGCTCCGCCAGTTGCCGTCTGGCGCGCAGCCGCCGTTGATCATTAATTTCAGCGCGTCGAGCGTGCCAATTCTTCAGCTCGCACTTTCTGGGGAAGGTCTTTCCGAACAGCAGCTGAACAACCTCGGCCTGAATTTTTTGCGGACTCAACTGGTGACCGTGCCGGGAGCCTCAATTCCGTATCCTTATGGTGGGAAGCAAAGTCAAATCATGATCGATTTGAATCCAGCCCTGCTGCAATCGAAAGGGCTTTCCGCCGCCGACGTGGTCAGCGCCGTGAACATGCAAAATCTGGTTTTGCCTTCCGGCGCCGTGAAGATCGGACAATTCGAGTATGATGTCGCTCTCAACGCTGCTCCGAGAACGGCGCCAGAATTGAACGACCTGCCGATCAAGGTCGTCGGAGCCTCGACGATTTACCTGCGCGATGTCGCCCACGTGCGAGACGGATTCGCTCCACAGACCAACATCGTGCGCCATAATGGCCAACGCAGCACCCTCGTGAGCGTACTGAAGTCGGGGACAGCATCTACGCTTGACGTTGTAAATGGAATTCGCCAGTTGCTGCCGCGCATCGCTACGACGTTGCCTCCGGAACTGAAGATTCAGCCCCTGGCTGATCAATCCATATTCGTGCGGGGGGCGGTGAGCGGCGTCATCCGCGAAGCTATTATCGCTGCGTGTCTCACGGGTGTGATGATTTTGATCTTCCTAGGAAGCTGGCGCAGCACGGTCATCATCGCCGTTTCTATTCCCCTCTCCATTCTCACATCTATTATCGTTCTTGGCTTTCTGGGAGAAACGATCAACATCATGACGCTCGGCGGCCTCGCGCTCGCCGTCGGCATCCTCGTAGATGACGCCACCGTAGAGATTGAGAATATCAACCGTAACCTTGAGCAAGAGAAGGAAATCAAGCAAGCGATTCTCGACGGAGCCCAACAAATCGCCGTTCCCGCTCTGGTCTCCACCTTGTGTATCTGCATTGTGTTCTTGCCGATGTTCTTCTTGAGCGGCGTGGCTCGCTATCTCTTCGTCCCTCTAGCTGAAGCGGTAGTCTTCGCCATGCTTGCGTCGTATCTACTGTCGCGCACGCTGGTCCCGACGCTGGCGATGTATCTGCTCAAAGCAAAAGAGCACGAGGATACTGGTTCGTCCAATTTTTTTATCCGCTTCCAACAAGCCTTCGAGCGTGGATTTGAGCGGTTGCGTCAGGCTTACGGTCTTTTGCTCACGATGCTCGTGCGGCGGCGGTCGGTCTTCATTCCTGTCTTTTTGTTGAGCTGTCTCTCAGCTTTTCTGTTAGCGCCCTGGCTGGGGCAGGATTTCTTTCCCAACACCGACAGTGGTCAATTTATTCTCCACCTGCGAGCCAAGACCGGAACGCGCATCGAAGAAACCGCGAGGCTGTGCGATCTCGTCGAGGACGCAATTCACCGCGCCATTCCAGCAGAAGAAATGGACAATATTCTTGACAACATTGGCTTGCCGTACAGCGCCATTAATTTTATGCACAGTACGTCCGGCCTCATCGGCGCAGCCGACGCCGATATTCTCGTTTCCCTCAAAGAAAATCATCACCCCACGAGCGACTACGTCCGAGAGCTGCGCGAACAATTAACCTCCCAGTTTCCCGAGATTACCTTTTATTTTTTACCAGCAGATATCGTCACGCAGATTCTGAACTTTGGCTTGCCGGCGCCAATCGATATTCAGGTTGAAGGGGCAGACTTGCAAGGCAATCGCCAAGCGGCTGACCAGATACTCAACGAACTGCGCCGCGTGCCCGGCATTGTCGATGCGCGCATTCAACAGAATTTTGATTATCCACAATTTCAAGTTGCGGTGGATCGCACCAAAGCCGCCGGGGGCGGCTTTACACAGCGCGACATCGCCAGCAGCCTGTTGGTGTCGCTGAGCGGCAGCTTCCAGACTGCGCCCAGCTTCTTCCTCAACTGGCAAAACGGCGTCAGCTACAACCTTGCGACCCAAACGCCGCAATACCGGATTCAATCCCTTCAGGATCTGCAGAATATACCCATCTCTTCGTCAACTGCGACGCGTCCAGGCATCCTCGCGGACGTCGCTTCGATCACACGGGCGAATGAGACGGCGGTGTTGTCTCACTACAACATCCGGCGCGTTGTTGACATTTACGCCTCCGTCCAGGATCGCGACCTCGGCGCCGTCGGTCGCGAGGTTTCACAGATTGTGAATGCCCATCGACAGTCACTGCCGCGCGGCAGTTTCATCACGATACGGGGACAACTCTATACCATGCGCGCTTCCTACACTGGGTTGTTGGCTGGGCTCGCCTTCGCCATCATCTTGGTGTACCTGCTGATCGTCGTCAATTTTCAGTCGTGGCTCGATCCCTTTATTATCATTACTGCGCTTCCCGCCGCCCTGGCAGGCATCGTGCTCTTCTTATTTTTCACGCATACGACGCTCAGCGTTCCCGCGTTAATGGGCGCTATCATGTGCATGGGCGTGGCCACGGCGAACAGTATTCTGGTGGTGGCGTTTGCCAAGGAACGTTTGGCCCACCACGGAGATGCGCTGCAGGCAGCCATTGAGTCTGGCTTCACGCGTTTTCGACCTGTCCTTATGACTGCTCTCGCTATGATCATCGGTATGATCCCTATGGCGCTGGGACTAGGCGAAGGCGGTGAGCAGAATGCGCCGCTGGGCCGCGCCGTTATAGGCGGCCTGTTGTGCGCCACTGTCGCCACTCTCATTTTTGTTCCTGCGGTCTTTAGTTGGTTGCATGGAACGCGGACGTTGGCCGACTCGCGGAGCCAAAACAAAAACGTTGCTAACTGATGTGTCTAATACTTCGTCAAGCTCAACAGTTGACACTCTCGTTCCCAGGCTCTGCCTGGGAATGCCGTCCCCAGCTACGGGAGCGTCATAACCGTACGACATGCCCAGGCAGAGCCTGGGCATGAGAAAGCCGTAAAGTTTAGAGCGTGACAGAGTACTAGGAAGAGAACGGAGAGAATATGACGCCTTTCGAGACAAAAGCGCTTGAGGTCAATTTCGTAGAAAAACCCGCGGATGCGCGTAGCGCGCGGCGGAACCTCCGTCCAGCGATTTTCTTGACGCTGACGGTCGCGGTCGTTGCGCTCGGTCTTGTCATCTATTCGGGCATCCGTGCTCGTGCAACGGCCGACGTGAACCTGAAACACGTAACCGAGCAAGCCGCAATCCCTCTTGTCAATGTAGTCAATCCGACCAGCGTCGCTCCTGACGAAGACCTCGTGTTGCCAGGTAATACGCAAGCGTTTACTGACGCGCCTATCTATGCACGCACCAATGGGTATCTGAAGCGCTGGTATTACGACATCGGGGCGCAGGTCAAGCAAGGCGACTTGCTGGCTGAGATTGAAACTCCGGAAATCGACCAGCAATTAAAGCAGACGCGGGCGGACCTCAGAACGGTGCAGGCAAACGTAGCTCTCGCAAAAACGACTGCGGCTCGGTTCCAGGGCCTTTTGCAGAGCGGCGCCGTGTCACAGCAGGAGACCGACCAGGCGGTGAGCAATTTCACCGCCCAGCAAGCCGTTGTTGAAGCGCATGCCGCCAATGTTCGTCGGCTCGAAGAGCTGCAATCCTTCCAGAAAGTATACGCTCCCTTTGACGGCGTGATCACCGCTCGGAACACTGACATTGGCGCATTGATTGATGCGGGCGCGGCTGGACCAGGAAAAGAACTCTTTCATCTGGCAGCGATTAGCACGCTCCGCGTTTATGTCGCGGTTCCTCAAGTTTATGCTCGGGCCATGCTTCCCGGCGCCACCGCATCCCTTACGCTCGATGAACTCCCCAGCGAGGTGTTTCGCGGCGCTCTCGCGCGCAATGCTCACTCGATCGACACCGCCTCACGCACCTTGCTGGTTGAAGTCGATGTCAACAATGCCAATGGCCAGCTTATGCCTGGCGCGTACGTACATGTTCACCTCAAGTTGCCGACCACGACCCGCTCTGTCACCGTCCCCGCCAATACTCTCTTGTTCCGGTCGGAGGGACTTCGCGTCGGCGTCGTGCGGGACGGACGGGCCCAGCTGCTCCCCGTCACCATTGGCCGCGATTACGGCAGCACCGTAGAAGTTATCGCAGGATTGCAGCCGACCGATGCCATTATTGTGAATCCGGCTGACTCTCTAGTGAGCGGTACGCCGGTGCGGATCAATGGGCAACAAAGGATGGCTTCTGCGCAATGAGGTATCAGTGCTGTAGTCTTGTCGATCTCGTGGCGGTGCTGCTAACGAAGTCGACATTCTCCGGCATCAGTAAGTCTCCTTTCTGAGACGGAAAAAAAAACGTGCAGCCGCCCTTCGACCGAGCCTCTCCTGAGCTTGTCGAAGGACTCAGGGCGAACGGTTTTTATATTGAAAGTATTAAGGACTTTCCGTTCGTGCTGAGCGTGTCGAAGCATGAACGGCGGTTTTACCCGGAACACCTCATCATTGTTCTCTCTAAATCAGACCACATGACATTCGTACACTTTACGATGTAACCTTTCAGGGATGTCATTCTGAGCGTAGCGAAGAATCTCTATATGTGAAACCCTTCGCGGAGTTTACCCTGAGCGAAGTCGAAGGGCTCAGGGTGACAAGCCAGTGTGCCAATCTCGTGTGGTTTGATTTAGGACATCTGTTGTGTGACGGTGTTGGGTTCCTCCCCTTCTGGAGGCTGTCCACTCAAGCAACCCTGTTAGGGGCAGACCGTCGAATCAAACAGTGCGCCTTGATCCCCACACGCCTCGCCCTCGTTGTGAGGGACGCAGACCTGCACCTCCCCTGTACACGCAGCGCTCGCTCCATCGGTAGCAGTAAAGCCAATATGGTAAACACGGCCATCGCCCGCCGACGTGATGATCCGCTCGTTCCGCACCTTGGCCACCCCGGCGCCCACGCCAATGCCATCGGGGCACGTCTTGCCGGTGGGATTCGTCACCGGCTCGTCCTGGAAGATG
>CAZUFQ010000442.1:0-6134 GCA_964618735.1 uncultured Enterobacteriaceae bacterium | reverse complement strand
TCAGCGAGGAAAATGAGGTCAAACGCATCCAAGAACTCAGCGAGCAGTTAAAAATCGATCACATCAATGCTTTTGCGGCAAGCTCATCTTCACTCGCCGTGATTCGTCTCCTGGTCGGGATCTCCTTTACCTCAGCCTTTGTCATCGGCGCCCTGCTCACGCTCCGTGGCCAGATGGACGCGCGGCTGTTCACCGCAATGAACTTTGTCCTCACCCGTCTCGTAAGAACGCCAGTCGGACTAGACAGTGACATCGATCTGTACCAAAAAGCCCTGGCTTCAGTCGAACGTATCCTCGCCCTGCTGGACACCCACCCCCTGATTGTCAGCGGCAGTCAACGTCTTCAGCCGACAACTGTTCGCGGTGAGATTGCTTTTGAACAGGTTCAGTTCAGCTATACGGCGGATGGCAAGGTGCTGGACGATATTACCTTGCACATCGCCCCTGGCTCTCAAGTCGCAATCGCCGGGGCGACTGGGGCGGGCAAGAGTACCATTGTTAAGCTTCTGCTACGCTTCTACGATGCCGAGGCGGGACGTATACTCATCGACGGCATCGATATTCGCGATCTGAACATTGCGGACTTACGTCGCATCATCGGCTATGTCAGCCAAGACGTTTATCTCTTCCATGGCACCGTCTATGAGAACATCATCTTTGGCCGACCAGACGCTTCATACGAGGACGTTGTTAAAGCCACACGTATAGCGGAAGCCCACGATTTTGTGGCACGCTTACCCAATGGTTTTCAGACGGTGGTGGGTGACCGTGGACAGAAACTCTCAGCTGGCCAGCGTCAGCGCCTATCCATTGCACGGGTTGTGCTCAAAGATCCGCCCATCGTGGTTCTTGATGAAGCCACCTCGTCGGTCGATAACGAAACTGAGGCGGCCATCCAGCGCTCGCTCGCCCAGTTTTTCTCCGACCGAACTGTGATCATGATTGCCCATCGTATGTCGACCATGCGCAATGCCCACTGCATTTACGTCCTTGAAAAAGGGACTATTCGGGAGCAGGGCGATCATGCCTCGCTCATCCAAACAAATGGTTTGTATGCCTCATACTGGAATTTGCAGGCAGCCGACGGCCGCCCTCCCCCACCCTTCCATTCCCAGACGAATCGAGTAAAGGAATAGAGGGGATTTTACTTCTTTGTCGCCTGCTCCTCGGCAGCGGCAAGGTCCTCCCGGACCCCAGCAGCAAGGTCTTCCAATTCCTCGTCAATCTCTTTGTTCGCCACGGGATAGTCTGTATAGCCTCGGGCTCCTGGAGTATATAAAGTATCGGTGTCTATTGGATTCATCCCCAGATTATGCTGGAGTCTCCATACAAAGTCTGGATTTGCGATAAAAGGACGGCCAAAAGCGATCATATCCCCTTTCCCCCGCTGGAGATCTTCTTCCGCGTTCTCTCTGTTATAACCTCCGCATAAGATTAAAGCACCACTAAACAACTTTCGCATTCTGTTCCGTAACGAGATGAAATTTTCCGCCAAACCTAATGCCGTTTCTTCGACCAAGTGGATGTGCGCCAGCCCCATGAATTGGAGCTGTTTGACAAGATAGCTATAATCTTCGTCAAGGCTCTCATAGATGACCATGTCGTTCAGCTCGTTATACGGGGAGAGACGAATGGCAGTCTTCTCTCTGCCAATCGCAGCTATCGTTTTTGCCACGACTTCAAGAGCAAAGCGGCAACGGTTTTCCACTGAGCCTCCATATTCGTCGCTACGTTGATTTGAGGCTGGATTCATAAACTGGGCCACCAAATATCCATATGCAGCATGAATTTCTACACCATCAAATCCTGCCTGCATTGCATTTTTTGCCGCCCGGGCGAACTCATCTTGGGTGCGAACGATGTCATCTACCGTCATGGCGATGGGGATGGGGAAGGGCTGAAATCCGTGCGTATCGGTATAAATGTTGCCTCTGATTTGAATTGCTGAGGGCGCAAAAATTGTTGCGCCGGAGGGCATATTATCAGGATGGGATATTCTTCCGGTGTGCATGAGCTGGATGAAAACGTGTCCCCCTTGGCGTTGGATAGCCTGTGTCACCTTCCGCCACGCTTCACACTGTGCATCCTTATAGATGCCGGGAATACGAGGATGGCCTAACGCGCTAGGGCAAGGCCCCACACCTTCGGTAATGATCAAGCCTGCGCTTGCTCGCTGCGCATAGTATTCTTCCATCAATGGAGTGGCGGTGTGGTGAATGGCTCTGGCACGTCCGAGTGGAGCCATGACGATCCGATTTGGCAGCACAAGAGAGGAGGTCTCAAGAGGACTGAACAATTTCATACGGGAAAGGGGAGTGTCTGCGGCGTGGCCATAGACAGAAATCGATGTCGGGCTGGGTCATCTCTCACCGGCATTCTCTGGGGCGAGCGACAACCCAACCGCAGCACCCTAGTCCCTTCTCATCAAGAAACTCAGGGGGAGTCTCCTCCCAAAGCTTCCGGGTACACCCCTTTGAACTGCTCCAAGGCGTCAAGATACGTGTCAACAGAAGCCTCTCCATACCTGAACACCAGCGTCAAGTGAGTAGCGCCCACGTCTTTCCATGCTTGAGCCTCTGTGATCCACAACTCGGGATCGTTGGCCTGAAGGACGAGACTTCCTCCCATCTTCAGGCAAGCGGGATCTCTGCCTGCTTCCCGGGCGTAAGCGTTGATGCGCGAGGCGAGTTCAGCCGCCCCCGTGCTCGGCGTCAGCCGGTTAAACCAGCCGTCCGCCAGACGCCCAACGCGGCGTAGCACGTAGTCGGGGGCCACGAGCTGGCCGAACCGGCCTGTCCCGATCCAGATCGGGATTGGGCGCTGCACTGGCCGAGGGTTAATACCGGCGTGGGAAATCGCATCCCAGCGCCCCTTGTAGTGCACGACCTCTTGCGTCCATAGCGCCCTCAGCACCTCGATTTGCTCCTCTGACCTACGTCCACGGGTGTGGAAATCCTGGCCCAGGGCTTCGTACTCGACCGGGTTCCAGCCGATCGCAATCCCCAGTATCAGCCGGCCGCCGGAGAGGACGTCTACTTCCGCCGCCTGCTTGGCTACGAGGGCGGTTTGACGCTGGGGCAGGATGATAATGCCCGTCATCAACCCCAATCTCTGGGTGAAGCCAGAGATATAGGCCATCAGAGTTAAGGGCTCGTGGGTCACACTCTTGTAGGTATAGACGAAATAGTTGACTTCGGGATGGTGTTGCGGATCAGCGCCGAGTACATGGTCGAGGGTGCGGATGTGATCGTAGCCCAAATCCTCGGCCGCCTGGATAAAGTCACGGACGGCGCCCATGTCGTGGCCGATTCTGACCGTAGGAAAGTCGACTCCAATACGCATGAGATCCTTTTGCAGTGGTGCAGTAATAAAAAACGTTATGAGTTGGCCACTCGGTCAGTCGAGCCCATCATATCTCGGAGCGCCTCAGAGCGCGCAATAATGTCTGTTCCCCATGCCCGGCCATCAGGATTTAACAGCGTAAAGTTGTTGTCGATCGCGAAAGGCGGATCCCAATCGTCTTCGTCGCTGGCAAAGCCGTATCGCTGTAGGTAGAAAACATTGGCCACCGCCATCAGGTCCGCCTCCTCGATGCTCTTCATAATACGGGCGTCGTCATTTTCGATGCCCTTGCGTAGTCGCACATTCAAGACTAGCATTCGGTCTCCGCCCAGCTGTTCGATCCGGTCACGCAGCAGTACAGCCAATCCGATGAGGCCCCGGTCTCTGTCGACTAAATGATGGTTGATGGAAAGTTTGATCGTGAACCGCTCGCCTAGGCGGGCAACCCAGGCCTCGAGTTTGGCGGCGCTCCGTGGGATCACCGTCCCCTTTGTAACAATGACGGCTTTCTGGCAGCGTGGATGATCGACGGCAAGTTGCACGTAGGCCCAGAAGTCGGGATGGATCGTTGGTTCGCCTCCCTCCAGCTGGATTTCAAAAGGACCCTCAGCGGGAAAGGTTTTCACAAACTCGTCGATGCTCAACCAGGTATCACCCGCCGGTGACGAACACGCACTGCACCAGGGACAGGACCGGTTGCAGTGGTTCGTCAGCGCGGCATAAATCCGGAACGGTCGGTCTGGGGTCGACTGGTCGAGCGGCCTGGTATTGGTCAGCGTCAGCCGGTTTGCGTCCGCCATATTAGCATCCTTGTCCCAACTCACCCGATTTTGGCGTCCCCCTCTCACCAAGCAGAGTGGCGCCAGACGATGTGGAATCCGTCGGTGCGGCATTGCCGCTGCCTAACACCGGCTTAGTGATCGCCGGGGACGGGGTCGGGGAGCCAGCACACGAGCACGACTCAGCGCCATCAGTCGTCGCTTCCCCGCGTGTGAACTGTTTGAGGTCCTCGACCGTAATGGGCTCGCGCGCCTCGATGCGATCATAGGCGAACACGATCAGGTCTAGCAGACGCGAGCGCGAAACGTAGGGATTTATCTCGAGTGAGGGCACAGTCGAGTAACGCGACAGTTTGGGATGTGAAGGCCCCGAGTAAATCTCCGAACTCCGCATTACGTGGCCCGTCATATCGTCCTGAATGATCGCTTTATGATTTTCGGCCAGTTCAGTACCGGCGAATAAATTGACGGCGAAGATATTGCAGTCGACCATACCAAGCTGCTTCAGCGTGACGGCAAAATTGATAGTCTGGGCCATCTCTTCCAGTGTCTCATCAGGAAAACCCAACATAAAAAAGCATTTGTTGTAGATGGTGTACTGACCGAGCAGGGCGACGGTTTGCTTGACACGATCCAGGTTGAGCAGTTTCTTCATGGTCGCCTGGCGATCCTGAACGCCGGATTCCACGCCCATCGCAATGTAGCCACAACCGGTCTTCTTCAGGGCGATCACCTCTTTTTCGGTTAAATGATCGGCGCGCCCGATGCAGCCGTAAGTAATGTTCAGCGGTTCAATCGCCTCAAAGAATTCCCACAGCCATTTCTTATTGGCGAAGAAGCTATCGTCGAGAAAAGAGATATTGCCAACACCGAAGTGGTCGCGCTGATGACGGATTTCATCCACCACCCGCTTGGCTGAATAACGCCGGACGTTTCCCGGCCACAACGCCGGCGTAGCGCAGAATACGCACTTGTAGGCGCAGCCACGTGAGGTCGTCATGAAGATCGACTTCGGCATATCGGCCTGTTCCTGGAACACCCAGTACCGGTCCAGATCGACAAAGCTGTAGTCAAGATACGGAAGCTCGTCGAGATTCTCAATCGCCGGACGCGGCGCCGTGCGGACGATCAGCCCGTCTTCGTTCTTGTAGGCGACGCCCGCTACTTGCGGGATCGGGGGACCATCTTCTTGGACCAGTTCGTACAGCGTGTGTTCGCCTTCGCCAAGCACCGCCACGTCAAGCTCGTCGCCAGCCAGCAAAGTTGTATAGCTGGTGGTGACCAGCGGACCACCGCCGATGGTCCGAATCTGCGGCCACCGCTTTTTTACTTCGCGGCAGAGCTTCAGCCCTTCCTCCTGGGTACTCTCATAAAAAGAGACGCCCAGCGCCCGTGGCGGATTGGACGAAATGTCTTCGAGCATCCGATCAAGCGAGTACTCAGCATTATTGGCATCAATCAAGGTGCAATTCATGCCCTTGGAGGATACATACGAGGCCAGGTAGATCAGATTCAGGGGCGGACGAATGTCCATTCGCGGCTGGTTCCAATCCAGCGGTGTGGCTGCGAGTAAAAGATCGCAAGGCTTGTTAGTCGTCGTGTTTACATTGTTCATGTGCGGCCCCATTTTCCCTCTTAGAGCTCTAGGAGACAGCATATTGACATATGTTGATAGCAGACAAAGAAATCGGAAGCAACAATTAAAATACACACGGGAGGAGCCGCTTGACAGCAGTTTGGCAAACTTGAGAAATGGTAATATTCGACTTGCTTGCGCATAATGACGCACACGCAAAATACGGTGCGTAACCCCTAAGCCAAGAAAGCCCGTTTTAAGTACCTCACCATAATTTCTCGTATGAAATGGGAGTGACAGTGAGTTGTGGTAGACTCGGTTGCCGAGCGGGCCGCCCTGGGGGCGTACAAGCGGCATGTGGCTCCCGAGCAGCATGAAGTAGGGAAACGGTATACCCAGCAATGGGAACGCAAACATTTGACGTTGCGCACGCGGAT
>CAZUFQ010000441.1:0-6142 GCA_964618735.1 uncultured Enterobacteriaceae bacterium | reverse complement strand
CGAGGACCCCGCCTTCCGTAAGGCCGATCTCCAGGTAGAGCGGCTCTTGAAAAAGACCCATTTCCATAAAAGCGCGTGTGAGGCGGATAGAACCAAGGTTCCACAGCCCCTGCATGGGCTTCACCCCAACCGCCTTCATGGTCTCGGCAAAATACTGCAGAGTTTTGGTAGTGTTGATGTAAACAACCTCTTCCGTCTTAAAACGCTTGGCTTTGGCGTCGTAAAGGTCCACATTGCTCGTCCCCATGTCTAGCGGCGCCATGTCCGGCTTGGTGTTGGGGTCTTTGGCCATTTCTACAATATGGGCAATGCGCGCTTCAGGAGAGGGCAGTGTCCAGGCCCCCAGGGTTGGAAAGATGAGCATGTCGCTCTTTTCTTTCACTCGTCGAGCGACCTCGGCATAGAGCTTAACATCTGCGGAAGGCGCCCCGGTCTTAGGATCACGAGCATGATAGTGGAGTATAGACGCTCCCTCCCGCCAGCACTCCAGGGCCTGATTGGCGATTTCCTCTGGGCTGTAGGGCACGTTGGGGTTTTCATCCCGCAGGGTGTATTCGTTAATACGCACATCGATGATGAGATTAGTCATAGCGGTCCCCCTTTTTGCGTCGCATCGCTCTCTATATCTGCGGAATTTCTCCTGTCAACCGCCTTCTCCAAGAAATGGCGTGAGGCATGCGCGCTAACGCTAAGCTATAGAAACGCTAGAGCAAGATGTGGGGTGGCAGATGGACAAGAAAGCACGGCATGCGATCCCCTCGCCCCTTGGGGGAGAGGGCCAGGGTGAGGGGTAAACCCCGCTTTCGGCACCCTCTCCTGTGTCCTCTCCCCTCAAGGGAGAGGAGAAAACCTCGACAGTGTGTATCCACATCTTGGGGTGTTTTCCCTATAGCTCGTTTCCTCGTTCGGTCAACGAGACTACAGCTCTACGCTGTCCAGGAGCGGTTGGGAGGAGGGAAGTGGGAAGGCGGTTGTCTCTTGAAAGGCAGTGCTGGCGCGTTCAAGAGCGGTGCGGAGATCGCCGGGTTTCAGTGGTTTGGAGACATAGTCGTCCATGCCGGCCGCCAGACATTGCTCCTTGTCTCCCTTCATAGCGTGAGCGGTCATGGCAATGATCGGGAGGTGGGCTCGTGTTGAACGCTCTCGCGCCCGAATGGCGGCTGTAGCTTCCAGCCCGTCCATCTCAGGCATTTGTACGTCCATTAAGACAACATCAAACACTTGTTGTTCTAAGGTGCTCAAGGCTTCCTTGCCATTGTTGACCACGACGACATTGTGACCCCATTTCTCGAGTAGCCGCACCGCCAGTTTCTGGTTGACAGTGTTGTCCTCAGCTAACAGGATACGCAAAGGCCGCTGCTTGTAGGCGTCGGAGGTTTGCGAGTCCTGCTTCTTCGTGATTGGCGCCTCTTGCCCGAGGACGCGTAAGATGGCCTGCTGCAGTTCTGTGGGCTTGACGGGTTTGATCAGATAAATAGCGACTCCCAGACGACGGCAGCGCTCCATATCGGTCTTCTGTTCTGAAGACGTGAGCATCATGATCGGGGCGTTGGCAAGCTGGGGATCTTGTTTAATCTGCTCAACGAACGTAAAGCCGTCCATCTCCGGCATGTGCGCGTCAGTCAGAATGAGGGGAAAAGGTTGCCCCTGGTCTTTCGCTCCAGACAGGAGGCTGAGCGCCTCTTGTGCGCTGCATGCCAGCACGGGCTGCATCTGCCAGGAGCAAAGGACCTGCTGGAGAATGCGCCGGTTCGTGGCGTTGTCATCAACCACCAGGACCGGCAAGCCGTGGAGCTGGTCGGGATGAACAGAAGGGGACGCGGCGGGTGTCTGGCTTCTTCCAAAATGTGCAGTGAAAGAGAAAGTAGAGCCCTGACCCACCTCGCTTTCTACCCACATTCGTCCACCCATCATCTCTACTAACTGCCGGCAGATAGTCAGCCCGAGCCCCGTTCCACCATAATGACGTGAGGTAGAACTGTCAGCTTGAGAGAAAGACTCGAAGATGCTTTGCTGTTTCTCCCGTGGGATACCGATGCCAGTGTCAGTGACCTGCACGTGCAGCGCTGCTTCCTCGTCGTTGACCCATTCGTGGGCCACATGCACTCCGACTTCTCCGTGGGCCGTGAACTTGATGGCGTTCCCCACCAGGTTGATCACCACCTGGCGCAGGCGGGTGGGATCACCTACCATGCGTTCCGGTGTCTCCTGGGCAACTTCGTAGAGGAGTTCTAAGCCTTTTTCGTGTGCGCGCACCGCTAAGGTCTTAAGGGCGTCGCCCAGATTCTCCCGCAACGAAAACTCCACCCGCTCTAACTCCAGTTTCCCGGCCTCGATCTTGGAAAAATCAAGAATGTCATTGAGGATGCCTAGGAGCGCCTCCGCCGAACTGCGCACCGTATGCGCATATTCCCACTGCTCGGGGGCCAATGGTGTGTCTAACAGCAATTCGGTCATACCAATGACGCCGTTCATGGGGGTGCGGATCTCGTGGCTCATATTGGCCAGAAATTCGGATTTGGCGCGATTGGCGGCCTCGGCTTGGGTACGGGCCAGCTCCACTTCAGTGGTGCGCTGAGTGACCAGGCGCTCCAACTCTTCCTGACGCACTTCGAGGTTCCGGCGTGCAGCATCCTCAGCGCGGAGCTTGGCGTCTTGTAGGAGACGGATGCGATCGGCCAACCCTAAGGATAGGAGCAAAGCGTCCACCGCAATGCCGAGCGAAACACTGTCAAAGGCGAACGGATGGTAGGGCAGCACGCCAGCGAGGAGCAGCCCGAGCATCACGAAGCCGGTCCAGGAGGCGGCTTGGCCAAGAATATAGAAGCGGGCTTCCGTTTTCCCGTCTAGCCAGGCCGCCACACCAGCCGCAAGAGAGAGCAGCGGCAAGAGGAACGTGAGCATTGTCCCGATGAGATGGGTTGCCTGTCCGGAAAGGATCACGCACGAGAGGCCGAAGAATCCGCTCACACCGATTAACGCCTTGATCCAACGATCCAAGCGAGGATATTCTGCGGTCCGCAGAAACGCCCGGGTGAACAAGAGTTGCGAGATAAATACGACGCCGGCGCAGATTTCGAGACCTTCGTTGTTCATCCAGGTTAAGCCTGGATAGAACAGGTCAGAGCCGAAGCCGTCCAACCCCGAGATGCTCAGATAAGCGAACAGCAGATGCACCACGTAATAGCCATAGATCCGTTCCCTGAGCCGCGTCCACACGAACAAATTGTAGAAGAACAGTGCTCCGAACAGGCCGAGCAGGGATCCGTGCAACACATACCCGACACGTATTGACGCTCGTAGCGCGTCTTCATCCAGTACTTCGAGGGGAATCAGCATCATGCCGGCGTCAACCCGGACGCGCAGATACAACTCAGCGGACTCACCGGCGTCGAGCTGAAAAGGCAACACCAGAGTTGTAGCGCGATAGGGCCGATCGCGAGCGGCCACTCGGTCGCCCGACTGAACGGTGTCCCGCTGCTCACCAGCGTGCAGCACGTAGAGAGTCAGGTAGTCCAATATTGGGTTCTTGACGTCGAGAAACAGCGTGATTGATTGGGTGCGCCGGTTCTGCACGGTCAGGTGCAACCAATAAGCGGAAGAGGTGAAATTGTAATTGGGGGTGCTCACCGAAACAGCCTGGAAGTGGTCACGCTGCTTCAGAATCTGATCAAGCGTGGTGCTGCCGGTTGGATCTTCCAGCACCTGCAGTTGGCTTCCAGCCACGCCGTGCGGGAAGCGGGCTAAATCTTCCTGCAATGGGGGTGCACTAGCGCCAATGCTTTCCGGAAGGTGGGAGGCAGCAGCCCAGCTCCCTGGGCAAAGCCAGACACTCCAAAAAACGGCAACGAGCAGTAGGAATTTCCATAAAAGCCACAGCTCTGGCAACTTCTGCTCACGCAACGCGTGCCTGCCGAAGGGTAATTTCCTCAGAGGCCACAGGGAATCGCAGCAATTTTGGCTTGCGCCGACAGTTTTTTTCGTGTTCATGCCCACCTACACACCGACGACCCCGGCGGTGTATGTAAAGGACTTATCGGCTCGGTGGTAACAATCCCTTAGGCAAACAAAGAAAAAGGACAGTCAGTCCTTTTCCTCTGTATTGCAAGCGGCTTTTACGACTCCAACGACCTATATGCGGAACACACCAAGATTTGGAGTTTGGTGTGCCACGGTTAGCAAGCTAACCGTGTAGCCACTTACACTGTCGGACAAGCCGACAGTGGCACACAAACAGGGAGTGTCCTCTTCGAATCCATATCTTGGTGTGCCTTCCATATAGAAAAGGAGATGTGGCGCGGGATCATACGCGCCTGGTCCATGCATCCTGAAACAGCAGGACTAAAAGCGAGGTCTTGTCAAAGAGTGGGTAAAAAATCGGGTAGCTATCTGTTCGCAGGCGATGGTTGGTTGTCCCCTTCCAATTACTAGTGCGTTCCCTGTTTCAGGCCAATTCTTCTAGCAGCGCTTTGGCTTCTTGTAAGTCTTTCGTGTCAAAGCCTTCGGTGAACCAGTTGTAGACCTCTGATAACAACTGGTGAGCTTCGATTCTTTTGCCTTGTTGCCGCCACAGGCGCGCGAGGCTCGTGGCGGCTCGCAGTTCGTGCGACTTCGCACTCAGTTCGCGGGCGGTCTCAAGTGCTTGTTGAAAACAGGCTTCGGCCTCCTCAAAACGATGAACTATGAATGATGAATGAGGAATGGGGGCAGGATCTTGTTTTTCTGCTTTTGTCTTCCGTTCATCATTCTGCATTCCGCGTTCATCATTGAGAAGGAGCTCGCCCTTGAGCCGATATAATTCGGCCTCCCAGTATCGTTCTCCGTATGTGGGCCGAATCGTTAAGGCCTCCTCTAGGGCAGTCCAGCCTTCTTCGAACTGTCCCGTCTTTATATACGCTTCCACCTGCAAGGCCAGCCACAGCTGCTGGAGCCCTCGCCCGCCAGTGGCGCGTTGAGCAGCGAACCCCTGCCGCATTTTGGTAATGCCTTCTTCATAGTGTCCTTGCGCGGCGAGCACGGAACCTAACTTGATAGAGTTCTGCGCGACAAAATAAGGCAGGCCCACCTCAGTCGCAAAGGTCACGGCGGCCTCGGCTTGCTCTTGGGCAGCCTGCCACTCTCCACGGGCGTGATAGATATAGGCCATACTGGATAATCCATACCCCAACGTATTGGCATGGGAGAATTCCTGGGCGAGTGCGAAAGCCTCTTGGGCACGCCTGAGGGCCTGGTCTGGATAGCCCAGGATCCACAAGACCTGCAAGGCGATCAGCCGACAGGCGACTCCTGGGTCAGCGCCATAGCGGAGAGCATGGGCACGGTGCCGCTGGGGGTCATAAAGTGCGATGGCTTGTTCCAGATGGGAACGCGACGCCAGGAATTCACCAATCCACAACCGCGTGGCGCCTTGCCTATGGTACGCTTCTATGAGCAAGCCCGAGTCCTGTGCCTCCTGCGCAATACCGAGCATCTGGTCTGCCAGCGTGCACGCCGTCTGATGCTCAAGCCGCATGGCATAATACATCGTCAAGCCACGGAGCGCTGTGAAGACTTGCTCCCGGTCTCCAATCTGCTCACAGAGTGTCCGTGCGCGACCGTAGGTGTATTCGACCTCTGGAGCAGCAAAGCCTTTGGTCGCAGTCAGCAATGCACCCAGGACCAGCTGTAAGTTGAGTTCTTGCTGCGCACGTGCGGACGTATCGGGCAAGGTCTGCAGCAGATCCAGGCCAGTGGTGATATGATTGACCGCTTCGGCATTGGCCCCGCGCTGGCTGGCTCGCTGCCCCGCCTGTTGCCAATAGGGAATGGCTTGCGCGATGAGCCCCGCTTCAGCGTAATGGTGAGCGACGAGTTCCGGGTATATCTCTTTTGTCTCTGGAAACTGCTCCTCCAGCACCTTGCCAATCGTTTGATGCAACTGCTGGCGACGACTCTTGAGTAAGGATTGATAGGCCGTGTCCTGCACCAGCGCATGCTTGAAGAGATACCGCGCCTGCGGCGGCGCGCCACTCTGATAGACTAGCTCTGCTTCCACTAACTGCTTCAGGCCTCGGTGCAACATATCCTCGTTCAACGAAGAAACGGCTTGGAGCAAGGCATAGTCAAATTCGCGTCCGATCGTCGCGCCGATTTGCGCGATCTC
>CAZUFQ010000440.1:0-6175 GCA_964618735.1 uncultured Enterobacteriaceae bacterium | reverse complement strand
GACTGGATAGAAGACGTACACCAACGTCATGGTGGGAATCAGTCCGCAATGCAATCGCATCTGGATCATGTTTATTTTGAGGATCAGGCATGAGGTACAACTGCTCTCCAGATGAAAGGTTGTGGATTCGTGGAATAGCCTCTGGTAGCAAATAACGAAGTCCGTGACTGAAGAAACGCATACGGTACATATTGTCAGGTCCAGGAGAGGGGCATGGAAAGAGCGCCAACGAATCTCCTTCCTCCATACCTCCAGTACAAGCCAGCAAAGTCAGTGGATCATCTTCTCCCACTCTTGTGTTTAGCCAATGGAGAAACTCTTGATACTCGGGTCGTTTTTTTGACAACAGCCGATTCGCAAAGAGGGGGAACAATTCATCGGATTCATAGACTGCTGCCAGATCTTCCATCCGTGCAAAAGGAATGAAGCTAGACGACTGCTTTGCACCTTTCGTGTACACGAAACGATATTCCTTCCCGTCGAAGCTTAATTGCCCAACTGGAAACCAACTGCGGTTCTTCGGATCGCGCCAAGCTAAGTATAAAATTTTCATGACCAAACTCCTTGCAACGCTAGCAGGCGTTGACGGTTTATTTCAAGCATTTTTTGCGCAAACCTACTGGCAACAGGAGAAATGCGCTCCGCGGGGATCTGATCAAATATAAAAGCAACATCGTGCCCTGATACTTGTTGAAGACGTTGAAGCCATGCTTCAGCAGCCCGGGGTCTCAGTTTCCCAGCTTCAGCAAAAGCCTCAAGCGGTGACAACGGCTTTTTGCTGGTAGTAGAAGCATAGAAAGCAGACCGTGCTCGTTCGACATACCTCTCTACAGACCGCCGTTTGTCGCGCGGTGAAAGCCGGTCTTCCCTGTCAGCCTCCGGTTCATTGCTTCCCAGGCTGGAAGCGTGGTCATAAGAAGGAGCAAGATGGGTTGCCTCTGGGGTGACGACAAGTCCCCAATTCTCGTGATGCCGGTCCTGGTTCGCAATCCACGCATCAAACATCAGATACCCGACAAAAACGTCCCTCGCGGTTTCGACTGACGCGAACCTAGGCCAGCCAATTGGCAAACTGATTCGACGGCTTCTCAAAATCGCCATGACACGCCTGACCGTATGTTGAGTTACACCAAAGCGCTTCGTCTGTGGGTATTCTGGTGCAACCTTCGCCAATAATTCGTTTCCTAGTTCGGACCGACCTTCGGGCGGGAGGAATGTGTAGCTGATAACACCCTTACGGCCTTTCCAGACAGCAAGATCATAGCCAGCATGTGGAAGGTTGAGTAATGCACACAGTTCGCTTGCTGCCTTTTCCGACCAATCGTCTCCTGTGTTTGGTCGTCCCTCTTTGAAAAGAAGGGTATCCCCCTGAAACCAAAACTTCTCTTTCGTCCCCACCGGTTCTAAACGTTCCCGGGCTTGGTCGGGCACTTCGATAATGGGAAACATCGAAAAAGGGTTCAATTCTGAAAATTCCCCTTCACAACTGCTTATCTTCGCTACCGACCCACTACAACAGACTGGACGAATAAAGATTTAGTATACATTCGCCTTTTCTTCGTGTATATGCTATTTGCCTGAATAAATTATAGTAGCCATCCCAAACTAAAATAGAAAACACGGTAAGAAGTTTGAGAGCGGGCGATTTTATGAAGCGAGAGAAAGAAGTCCAATTCGATACCATTGGCAAATGGTCAGAAATTAAGCTTGAAATCATTAAGCAGTATGCAACAGCCTACTCTACAATCTTTGGCGGGCAAAAACAGACGCGATTCTACCATGTGTATGTTGATGCCTTTGCCGGTGCAGGGCTTCATGTTTCCAAAATGACCGGCGCTTTTGTACCAGGGAGTCCATTGAACGCTCTCCTCATAGAGCCACCATTTCGGGAGTTTCATTTTATCGACCTTGACGGGAGGAAAATTGCAGCACTGAGGAAACTGGTTGGAGAGGACTCTAGAGTGCACCTATACGAAGGAGATTGCAACGAAATCCTCCTGAAAGAAATTTTCCCAAGAGTAAGATATGAAGACTACCACCGAGGCCTTTGCTTGTTGGACCCGTACGGGCTCCATCTGAACTGGGAAGTGATCCAGATGGCTGGCTCAATGGGTAGTATCGATATGTTCTTGAATTTTCCCACAATGGACATGAATCGAACTGCTCTCTGGAGAAACCCAGACCTGGTCGACGAGCAGAGCATTGCGAGGATGAACGCTTTTTGGGGAGACGTCTCGTGGCGCACCGTAGCCTACGAAACCGTTTGTACCTTGTTTGGCCCTGCTGAGGAAAAAGTTGGTAACAAAGAGATTGCTGAAGCATTCCAAACGCGTCTCAAAGAAGTTGCTCAATTTAACGAAGTCCCAAAGCCTTTACCAATGAGAAATTCCAAGGGCAGTGTCGTCTACTACCTCTTCTTCGCTTCGCCCAAGCCCGTCGCGAAGCGGATCGTGAATGATATTTTCAAAAAGTATAAACAGTGAAGAGCATCCTCATGAAGAAGACGTCTATTGAGTGGACCGAATCAACGTGGAATCCAGTGACAGGCTGCACTAAAATCAGTCCGGGCTGTAAGCATTGCTATGCCGAACGTATGGCGCGACGACTGCAGATGATGGGACAGCGCAATTATGCAAACGGCTTCAAATTGACATTGCACGACCATTTGCTGGAGTTGCCATTATCCTGGAAGAAGCCTCAGATGATTTTCGTGAACTCGATGAGCGACCTGTTTCATGCAAAGGTGCCTACAGCGTTTATTTTGAAAGTATTCGACACAATGCATCGTGCCACATGGCATACGTTTCAAGTGCTCACAAAGCGCTCTGAACGACTGCTAGAACTGGACTCCGCGATTACGTGGCCTTCTAATGTTTGGATGGGGGTCAGTGTAGAAAGTGAGAAGTATACTTTTCGGATTGATCATCTCCGGCAGACCAGTGCATTCATAAAATTCCTTTCTCTCGAACCTTTGTTAGGACCTCTTCCGAGCCTAGACCTTCACGGAATTCATTGGGTTATCGTAGGTGGTGAGTCAGGACCAGGAGCGAGACCGGTCAAAGAAGAATGGGTAACCGACATCCGCGATCAATGTCTCGCCACTGGGATCTCTTTTTTCTTTAAGCAGTGGGGAGGTGTTCACAAGAAGCGCGCAGGACGTCTTCTTGAAGGGAGAACGTGGGATGAGTTGCCGGTCGGAGATATTGCTGCGTAACGGCTACGATTGTTGTAGATATTGTTAAACACAAAGGCGAGCAGAAACACGTCGAGCGCCACGCTAACCTAAGTGACTAAGGTATAAAGAACGTGCCGTGGTGATTTTTTCGGAGGAGGTGCCAAGTGAGCCTTGGGGTGTACTTCCTACATTCGAGAGCAGTGCTGTCAGGCCCCATCGCAAAATGATCAGCGACGTGCTCCTGTACCACTGCTACCAACACACCTTACCCTGAGGCTTTCCACTTTCGCCTTCTTACACCATTCCAGACAATCACCTTATCAGTGGACAGTGCGCAGCACTCTCGCATGTTACCCGTTATATTTCTTCCTTGTGAATCTGTGGCGGAATCAATGGGACTGCCGTCTCAATCACAATGCCGGGCGGAGGATTGCGGAGACTGGGATTCAGCTTCTCAACCACTTCATCAAGCGCCCCCGAGCGAATCATCTGTAACAGGTCAAGGAATGCCGAGTTCCTCGTCTTGCCTTCTTGTTCCCCTTCCCACAAGGCGAAATGCTGCCCGAGCAGATCCAGAGGCCGGACTTTTGGGTGCATCTCCAGCGTTAGGTTCGGGTTCCCATTCTTGTCGTATACTACCCTCATCTTCGCAATTGCTGCTGTTACATGGGGCGGTAAGTCCTTCAAAGGCTTGATCGTGACGTTACCCTCCTCGTCCCATTCCAATACATCAGCGATATTCGAGTACGCCAGTGCTGCTGTTTCCTCAAGCGCCGCTTTGGCGCTAATCTCGATCTGACGGATCCGCTTCGCTTCGATCTCGGCGACAACCGTTTCTGTCGCTGTGCGTCGAATCGCATCGAGATAACGATCGTACGCGAGCACGCGCTCAAGCCACTGATACTTTTCTGCCCAGCTCCGCCACTGCCCGGACACTTTGGCCTTAGTGGGATCGCCCATAAATAGCCGATAGGCTACAGGCAACGACCGCTGGGCAGGGAGCATATCCCGATATGTTACGAAAGCACTGAACGCTTTATGCGATTCTGTGGCCTGCCGTTCCCATAGTTCGCCCATACGTTCTTACTCCTCTGATAGGCATTATCTCCCACTTTTAGCGATATTATCAATAAATTCTGCTATTTTCTTGGAAATCTCTTCTCTTTTCTCGCCTATTTTCGCCTTAATTCGCTCATTTCCACCCATATTAACGTTTTTTCCAGAAAGGACAAGCTTACTATAAAGCAACCCTGGGATGTGAGCTTTAGCTGTATGATCTCTCAAAAAATTTCCTCTTTTATTCTGTTTCTTGAATAGGTGCTTTGGTGCGCAGCAACTTAGTTCTCTGGTAGAGAATATAAACATCCTCGTGTCGTTCTCGAATTCGCTTCGAAGCGCCAAGCTGACAAAGGAGTCTTGAGTTCCTGAAATGTTCCCAAATGCTTCCCTGGAAGCGTCCCCCAAAGAAGACCAGACCAAAGGGAGGTAAGTCTCGGCGAAAGAAGAGGCGCTGTCTCTCAGAAGGTGTCACGAGAGCTGGTGTCGCGCGGGTTTGCGGGTTTGGCGGGAGTATTTCTCCCTTATTCTCTTTATGCGTTTTTTCTTTCCCACTTTTTTCTGTTGTTCTCTTTCCCACTTTTTCTTCTCACACGTAGGAAGAAACTAAACCCGCGAAACCCGCACTGGCGTCACCTTCCACCTGGCAACATTAGCATGTGTATCGGTCTCCCCCCGTTCCAGACGATAGCCTCCATAGATCCGAGATGCGTGTTTTTTTAGGGCTTTTCCGAGCTTCTTCTTCGAAGAGTCGAGATCTTCTTTGTCCCATCCCACGCTCTCTGGCAAGACATTCAGAAGGCGGGTTTCAGCAGTATCCACATCGAGCAAACCCGCCAGTTCACCCACCGTGACTAGTCTCTCTTGGAGGACCTCTGACCACACCTGCAAGAATTCCCGCCACTCTGCGCTGTCATCGTCCATGAGGTTGTAGAGATCCTTTTGATTATCGAGAAATCCGTTCACTCCAGCATAAGCAAGCCCACTACCTACAAGTCGTACCCATTCCGAGAACCCTCCTAGCGTCGGCAGCTTCTTTGCTGGCTGCGGTCGATCCGCCGCGAACCACGCTCGCACGATCGTGAGTAAGGCAGCGAGGACAGTGCCTCGATTTTCCTGGAGCCAGTCCAGCAAATCTGGGTGCTTAAAATCCTCTCGTTCCCAGGGGCGTTCCTCTTCCGGCTCAAGGCGAATGCGGTAGGATCGTCGAGGCAAGTCGCCGCGGAGACTCACGTTCTTGCCTGTGGCAATCCAGGTGCAGCGCACAGGCAGCGTAATGGTTTGGCTGAGGCCCAGGATACGGTCTTGCCATGTTGGTGTTGTCAGCACGGCGGCAAGCGCACTGGAGGCGAGTGCCTCGTCAATGTTATCAATGACAACAAGGGGGGGCCCATCGCGCAAGATAGCAGTAATTCTCTTCCGCCACTCCTCTTCTGGTGACATCCCTTCCGGAGCCACCATCTTGGCCGCAGGTCTGCCGGTGGTGATAATAGCTACGAGATCGGACAAGAGCGTAGCGCCACTGCCTGGGCCCGGCTTGTCGAAGATACCCAGAGGCACGCACCCCCGGATGGCGGGGCGCACAATCGGTGTGAGGAGACAAGCCAGGAAGTTTGCTTCGTCGGCCTCGCTGGCAAAAGGAAAATCGTGTAGCAATTCCTCATGCAAATACTCGCGCGCCTGGTGCGCGTCCTCAGCCGTAGGCTGCTCTGGAAGGGGGGGCATCTGGAGTCCAGGTGCCGGAAGGTACACAAGCTGCGTAGCTGGATCATAGCCTAGCGTACTGAGGAGGGTCCCATCTGGCCGGAGCACTGGGGCTTCTGCTATGCCTATCAGGGTAGGGAACGGTTTCTCAGGGAGGCTTAGAATATCTCGCACCATATTGAGTGGATGATCAACATGCAATGCGCGTTTTGTGTTGCTACCTGTCGTTTTGTTTGGTTT
>CAZUFQ010000439.1:0-6177 GCA_964618735.1 uncultured Enterobacteriaceae bacterium | reverse complement strand
TGACCGCATCGAGGAGTACGATATTCCCCAACAGGTTTCCTGCAGATGCACTAGGAAATGGCGCGGGGTATTCCATAGCTGCTGGATGTTCCATACTCTGTAAAAGAAAGCGAGCCATTCGATGCGCTGTCCTCGCTGTCGAGAGAAAATGTTACTGCAGGCTCACCGGCCGCATAAACAAGAACAGTGGCGTTGCCAGCGATGTCGAATCGTACGGAGGCGACCGGCTCACTACCGTCGCGCCCAGAATAAAAAGGAGAAAACGCACTGGCGAAACGGTGCGGAGATAGGAGGTGGGTGATGTGGGGGAAGAAAGCAGTTGCTCTTGTTAATGTGGTAGCGATATGGGCTTTTGCCGGCTGTGAAAACGATTCTGCAGAAAAAATTGCGAAGCTGCAGGAACACGTCGCCAGAGTCACCCAACAACTGAACGACACGAAGAAACAAGTTGATGGATTGCAGGAGGCCAATCAACGCACAGTGCAGGCCCTTGAGAATATGGAAGCGACCATTGCGCGTTTGAGTGCTGCTTCGCCTGCGACCACACCGTCAGGAAAAAGTCCGACAAAAGGGTTTGCTGAGCAAGATCTTCCTTCGTCCGCCCAATCGGGAAGAACCCATCCTGAGTCAGATCCTGCCCAAGCTTCTGATCTTCCTTCCTTTGCCGACGCACCGGACTCCACGTCTACGTCCCCACAGCGGACAACGCCGAGTTCTGCTGTCTTTTGTACGAAAGTTTGGAAACAGCTAGGCCAAGGCAAAAGCGCTGAAGCAGTCGCTCGTGCGCAGGGCGTGTCTGTTGACGTTATTCATATTTGTGAGCAGAAAATCGGACGACGCGGCGCGGGCCGATAGTTTTTTTGTAAACAGGTTACGGTGATGTCGTTGAGGGGTTAATTGCTGCAGCTTTTTGTCGGCTCGCGATATAGGCCGCCATCAAGCCCGGCATATCAAGCGGGGCTTCGGTTTCACGAATTTTTCCGCCTGGAGCAATAAAGTCCTCTGAACCGCCTGGGGTTAGCACGACATAACGTTCGCCGAGTAATCCTTTGGTTTGGATTGATGCGATAGTGTCGTCTTGAAGATGGATGTCTTTGCGTAAACTGAGAGTGACCCTTGCGCGAGAGCCATTGAGGTCAATTGCGGTAATGCGGCCAACCCGCACTCCTGCCATTTCAATCGCTGACCCTGGATTTAGCCCGCTAGCGTTCGAGAAATCTGCATACAAGTTGTACTCCCAGCCGCCCCGTATATTGAACTCGCCAAGCGTGACAAATAGATAGATGAACGAAGCGAGCCCGAGAAGGAGAAAGCCAATAACATTAAAGCTGAGTTGTAGCCTTTTCATTGTCGTTGTCCTGACAAACCGTAGCAGTCTGTTCTTCCTTGCTTTTATTGCTGTACGATCTGAATGTTTCCTTCGCTGTGCACAAGGGCAACCCCAGTTTCTGGCGCGTTCAAATTAAATGAGAGATCGATATCTTCAAGTAGGATATCTGTTGCGGAGGATAGATTCCGCAGCCGTCCGGCTGGGTCCTGGAAAATAGCAATGGGGTCTCCAGGGTCGATCGTACCGTCTTGATTCACTCCTGCTTGATCGAGTAGAAAAACCACGGTCAAATCGCCAGCGGCAACGTCCGAGACCACGAAGGACCGATCTTCTTTGACGACCGCGACTTCTGCATCCTGGAAATCCTGAAACGTTCCCGGGTCATTGAGATCAACAAAAACGAATACCACGATTGGCCTCGTCGTGGTGGGACGAAGATTGAAAAGATTGCCGCGGACCGTAGTATTTTCGACAGGTCGAGTCCCGCTTTTCCCTCCGCCGCTATGCGACCCGAAATTGAGCGAAGACTCGCCTTTCCCTATGCGCACGCCGTCCTCTTTTTTTCCGCCAATTTTGAGATCGTCTCCACAGTGCACAACGAAACAGCAGAGCAGCATACACGCCCAACGCAGAAGACGATCAGGACTTACTTTTCGCCTCACACCTTATCTCTAGAGCAAATACTGGCCGTCGTCAAAAGCGGAGGGCAGACATAGCTCTTCTTGCATCACTAAATTTTCCTCTCTACAAAGAAGAGCGCAAACGCTGAAGCTAGCAGGGTTCATGAGCTTGGTGGAAAGAGAAGGGGGAGCGCTGGAACGTGGCTGGATGGTCTGTCGTGATCTTTACCGTGAGCGTGCTCGTTGCATTTTTTAGTGAAAGCCAAGCCGAACCAACGAACGCTGCCCGTCTTGCTCATGGCAAATATGTATTTGCACTGGCTGGCGGGTGCGGATGCCACACGCCGAAAGACGGGCCGGTGAACTCCGGTGGACGGCCGCTCAAAACGCCATACGGAACCTTTTACGGAACCAATATCACGCCAGATCCCACACACGGCATTGGGAGCTGGACCGACAAGCAAATCATCGATTCCATCCGTCTTGGCGTGCGTCCGGATGGATCGGTCCTGAGTCCAGTCATGCCGTATCCAGCTTTCAATGGGATGAGCGACGAAGACGTGACTGATCTCGTTGCGTATTTGCGGACGTTGCCGCCAGTAGCGCGCGCCAATACCCCGCATCAACTCTCTGTTCCTTTTGCGAGCCTTGGGATGCGCGCCTGGCAATGGCTATTTTTTCGCTCTGAAGCAGCGCCTGCTCACGCGCCCCAGAGCGGAGTAGAACGAGGACGCTATATCAGCGAGCATGTGGCCCACTGTCAGGAGTGTCATTCCCCCAGGACGTTCACTGGCGCGCTGGATCGTGCGCGCGATTTGGCTGGCAACAAAGATGGGATCGACGGAGAAATTACCCCGAACATCACCCCAGATGTTGAAACAGGAATCGGCGATTGGACGGAAGATGAAATTGTGTCCCTCCTGCAGACAGGCTTCAAGCCAAACTTTGATAATGTACAAGGTTTGATGGCGTTGGTCATTGATGGCGTATCGGAAGGAGGGTACAAGAACATGACCAAAGTGGATGCCGAGGCGGTAGCGCAATACTTGAAGAGTGTGCCGCCGGTCGTAAATCGTGTAAAAAAAGAAAAGTAGTAAGTACATTATTGTAGGAGGAGGACGAGATGAAGCGAATGTTAACGGTTGTTGCGGTGATGTTGGCGGGGGGATTCTGGACTTTCAGTATGAGCGCCGCCCATGAGGGACATCCGAAACATCTCCCTGATAGCAAGGATGTCATTGCTCTGCGCGCCTATTTGATGGAAAACGTTGGGGATAACGCCAAAGAGATGAACGACAAGGTGAAGGCTGGAAAGATTGCCGCCGCCAAGGTCAATGCGCAAGCTATTACCCTCCATTCGACGCGTATCCCTGAGTTGTTTCCTCAAGGCAGCACGTCTGATGCATCGAAGGCCAAGCCCGAAATTTGGCAAAAATGGGATGAGTTCGTCAAGGCGGCGGATACTCTCAAGACTGAGAGTGATCAGCTAGTCGTGACTTTGGGTGAAGGCAAAGCAGACGAAGTGAGCGCCCAGATGAAGAAAGTTTTTGGCGCGTGCAAAAATTGTCACGATAATTTCCGCAAGCCAGAAAAAAAGAATGAGACATGACGTCAATACAGGCAGTCATTCTTGTCATTCTTCATGATAAGCGTGCGTTCATTTTATTATAAGAGAATAAAATTTGGAGAATGACGTCCATCTCATGTACACTATAAATATAACACTTCGCGTCTGTTCTCCCCGATGACGCGGATGACCCGAGCCCCCAGGTTTCTCCTCCTTTTTCCTGGGGGCTTTTCTTTTGTGCGTGAAATCGCGGCGCCTTGGCTTGAACCGGTATAGAAAACGTGAGATAAATTTTTCCAGTAATATCCACATGGAGGTGCCTCACGTGCCTGGTTCGATTGGCTTTCACGCCCTTTGCAGTCGTGACGCCGTCCTGAGTAGCGCAGAAAATTTCATCCTTTACCTTTTACTTGAAGCCAAACCTCAGGAAGGACAAGGGTCCCGATTGCCGCTGAATCTGGGTATTGTCCTCGACCGCAGCGGTTCGATGTATGACGAGAAACGTCTCGACTATGTAAGCGAAGCAGTAAAATATCTTATCGATCAACTTGGACCCGAGGATCGAGCTGCTGTCGTTGCATTTGCTGACAAAGCTGAGGTGGTGGCGTCCGCTGAGCAGTTGCAACAGAACAAGGCGCGTGTGAAACACGCCATTGATGAAATTGATTCGCTGGAAATCGGCGGTGGTACGCAGATGGCGTTAGGCATGGAAGCTGCGTTCGCCGAGGTCGAGAAGAATTATGCTCCGTCACGACTGAATCGTTTGTTGATTCTTACTGATGGCCAAACGTACGAAGAACGAAAATGTTTAGAGCTTGCACGTCGCAATCAAGGGCGCATCGCTTGTAGCACTCTGGGGGTTGGCATCGAGTTTAATGAAAAACTGCTGATGGAAATGGCTGAGGGAAGTGGCGCGAATTACCATTTCATCAGCGATCCAGCAATGATTCCTGGCATTTTTTCGAGCGAATTAACTGGGCTGCGGAGTGTGGCGCTCACCAACGCGCGCCTGGAGGTGCGGCTGAGCGCTGGAGTAGAACTGAAAGAAGCGTTTCGGTCGAGCCCGCAGATCTATCCATTCAAATCTGCGGTTCCTGATGCAGAGCGTCTGCTCTCTCTGTCTTTCGGTGATGTCGAAGCCGGGACGGCGACGTCCGCGTTATTGGTCTTAGTGTTGCCGCCGCGGAGACCTGGACGGGTGCGCATTGCGCAGGCTTCGTTCCTTTACGATACGCCTGAGCTGCGCAACCAGCGCGAGAACGTAGAAGTGGTGGTTGCGTATACGCTTGACCGCGCGGCCTTGGGAAAAGCAAACGCCTACGTCATGAACCTGGTCGATCAAGTGAGTATTGCGAAAATCCAAAGCCAGGCGGAGGCTGCAGCGTCTGTTGGCAATATCGACAAAGCGACCCGCCTCTTGGGCAATGCGATTGCCGGCTCTCAGCGGTTGGGCAATACTAAAGCGACGCAAGCATTGGAATCTTTGCAAAGTGAAATGAAGAAAACCCAAAGCCTCACCAGCCGTGCGGCGAAGACGCAACTCTTAACGGCTCAGGCCACACTCCGAAAAACGCAATTACTTGATCCTGAGAGTGTGAAAGACGCGCTGCGGGAATAGAAGAGGGTATGTTGACATTTTATAGGGTGAGCCTCCTGGAGTAACATGGGGCGTCTCCCTTATGTGCAAGTGAGCAAACCCCTTCGTTCTTCCACTGAGAATCTTTGAATATGCGTATGTAAGGAGGCCAGATATGATCCGATGTGCTGAGTGCGGCCATGAAAATATGGACGGACTCGAGTACTGCGATGCGTGCGGCGCCAAACTACCAGCGATGGCGGCGGTGACAGAAGCCGCTGCGCCGGCAGCTGCGGAAAGCGCTGCTCCGCAGAATGAAACTGAGACCGTCCCTGTGGATGCGCCGGTTGAACCCCCCTCTGTGGAGAGCGCCATTCCAGTAGCTCCAGTAGCGGCGCCGGTGAGCAGTGCGGCTGTCTCTCCTCAAAAAGCAAAACTGACGCTCATCCGCGGCGGCTCCGTGGGGAAAGAGTTTCCCCTGCAAAGCGGGGATAATTTGGTGGGGCGTTGGGACCCGGACTCCGGAGCATTTCCGGAAGTCGATTTGGAGATGGATGATCCTGAGGCGCGTATTTCCCGGAAACATGCGCTGATTCGTGTCGGCGAACAGGTCTCCATCGAAGATATCGGGAGTCTCAACGGCACCTATGTGAATCGTGGCCGCCGTCTTGAGCTAGGTTCGCCTGTGGTGTTGTCTAATGGAGATGAAATCATTATTGGCAAGACGTTTTTTAAACTTTCTTTGTCTGCAAGTTGAAACGGACAAAGTCCTAGCCCTCTCTGCACCTCTGGTGTTATGACATCCTGTCCACAATGTGAGATCTCTAATCCCGTCGAAGAAACCTACTGTATAGCGTGCGGGTCGGCGCTTGATGGGGTGGTTGCTCGAGAGTCGCTGACCTTGCTTTCGGCGGGCGCTGTTCTCGCCGATGCGTATGTAATCGAGTCGACTGAAGAGTGCACGTTTGAAAATCGCTAACGCGCTGTGCATATAGACACGACCGACGCGCGGATCGTGTTACGAGAACGCGCAAACGAAGAGGCTGGAATCTTGTGAGCGTTGGGTGAACAAACCGCGCACCTT
>CAZUFQ010000438.1:0-6185 GCA_964618735.1 uncultured Enterobacteriaceae bacterium | reverse complement strand
AAGGAATCCGAGCGGAATACTCACGATCCCCGGATTCTCCAAGGGGAACAGTGCATGACCGCCCATCATGCTGGGGCTAAGAGCGATTAAGGCGATAGAGGCAAGCAATCCGGTGGCCAAGCCGGTCACAGCGCCGGCGGCGTTGAAGCGTTTCCAAAACAGAGACAGCACAATCACTGGTAAGTTCGCTGATGCGGCGACGGCGAACGCCAATGCCACCAGGAACGCTACGTTTGCAGTCGGACCAAGAAGAATGGCGAGAGAGATTGACACCGCGCCGACCACGAGCGCGGTCATGCGGGCGACACGCACCTCTTCCCCGGCATTGCGCTCTTTGCCGTGGTGAATGACATTCGTATAAAAGTCATGCGCAAATGAGGTTGAAGCGCTGATCGTCAACCCGGCCACGACGGCAAGAATTGTGGCGAAGGCAATCGCCGCTACAAAGGCGAAGAAAATGTCGCCGCCCAATGCTTGCGCCAACAACGGCGCGCTCATGTTCGTGCCTCCGCTGACTACGATGGTGTCTCGTCCGACGATCGTGGCTGCGCCGAATCCCAAAAACGTGGTCATAATATAAAATGTACCGATAAGCGCCATTGCCCAGACTACGCTGATCCGAGCCGTCTTTGCATCAGGTACGGTGTAGAATCGCACCAGGATGTGCGGCAGCCCCGCCGTGCCAAAAATTAACGCTAAACTCAGGGAAATGAGATCGAGCGCACCGTATGGAGGTTTGAAGCGGAGCCCCGGCTGAAGAAAGTCTTTTGTGACAAGCACACCCTGATCGTGATAGGTCACGTGACCGATCGCATCAAAAAATTTGCCCAAGCTGAAATCGAAATGCGCGAGCACCAGGATGCTCAACAGAAAGGTGCCAGCCATCAGTAAAATCGCCTTAATGATTTGCACCCACGTCGTCGCAAGCATGCCGCCAAAGATCACATAGGTAATCATCAACACGCCGACGCCGATGACAGCAGTATGGTAGGTGATCCCGGAGTCTTTGAAGAGCAACGCCACCAGTGCCCCGGCGCCAACCATTTGGGCAATCATATAAAACGTGCTGACCGTCAATGTACTGAGGGCCGCCATTGCCCGCACCGGGCGGGGACTGAGACGATAGGCCAACACATCCGCCATGGTGTATTTCCCGGCGTTCCGCAACGGTTCGGCGACGATCAGCAAGACCGTTAAATACGCCACCAGCCAGCCAACGGAATACATGAAGCCGTCGTATCCTTGAAAGGCGATGATGCCGGCAATACCCAGGAACGAGGCTGCACTCATATAATCGCCAGCCACAGCTACGCCGTTCTGCCACGCCGTGATCCGCCGTCCCGCCGCAAAGAAGGTGCTCGCGCCGCTCGTCTGTCGTGCTGCCCAGTAGGTTACGCCTAAGGTCACGAGCACGAATACCAAGAACATGAACAGTGCAGTCGACATGCGTCAACTTCTCCTTCCCAAGATTCCTAACCGAGCGATAAGCTGCGCAGCCATGTCGTCGAATCGCCCCGCCGCTCGTAGGTAGAGACCCGCAAGAGTCCACGCCATAAAGAATTGCGAAAGCGCGAAGAGATAGGCGACATTTACTACGCCAAACACCTTCGTTTCCATCAGGTGCGGCGCATAGCTGACGAGCACGGGCAAGGCAAAATAGTACACTAAGAAAAAGACTGTCGCCGGAACGATAAACCGCAGCTTTGCCGCAACTAACGTTTTGAATTCTTCTAGCTCAGCAACGCTCTCCCAATCCGCCACGTCGATGTCTTCATCCGCAGTTTGTTCGTGTGTAGGTTTGAGCGAATCGCGTCCGAGCGGGGCGACATCGGTAGCGACGCCAACCGTCGGGGTGGGATCAGAGATAGGCTTCATGGCAAAACTCTCTCCTCCAGAAGTTTGCCATTTTCGTAGCAGAAACCTGACGCCAGTGCATCAGACCTGGGTCGTTCTTCGTCTTTTCAACAATCGGGTGCATGAAAAAATCCTGGATTCCGGGTCGCGGCCTGCGGCCTTGCCCGGAATGACGAATGAAGCAGAGCCGTCATTCCGGCGAAAGCCGGAATCCAGATGGAGCTGAAAATATTTTTTACCAAGAAATTGTCATGCACCCTCAACAATCAGACTCTTTGCCCACCCTGCTCAAGCTAGCTATAAAGAAGACAAACACACACACGAAAAAGGAGGTCATCATGGGGAATGAGCTTGCAGGGAAAGTAGCGATTGTGACTGGGGGAGCTTCGGGGATTGGTCGCGCCACTGTTTTGGGGTTGCTGAATGTTGGCGCTGCGGTGGCGGTGCTCGATCGTAATGAAGCTGGAGTCCAAAGCGTCGTTGAAGAAGGCAGCCGCTCAGGAGGGAAAACGCTGGCGTTGCCGGTTGACCTTGCGGATACCTCACAAATTGCTCCTGCGGTTGCGCGCGTCATTCAGCAGCTGGGACGTGTCGACATTCTCGTCAATTGCGCCGGTGTGACCGGACGGTTTCAAACCTTGCTCGACATGGAAGAGGACAACTGGGACTTCGTTCAAGGCGTGAACCTCAAGGCGGCCATGCTAATGATGAAGCATGTCGCGAAGCATATGATTGAGCGCGGCGGCGGGGGACGCATCGTCAATATCAGTTCGAGTTCCGCCTTCCGTGCTCGCAATTCTCCAATCGCTTATGCCAGCTCGAAAGCAGCCCTCGTGCAGTTGACGCGCAGCACCGCTGCCGAGTTAGGCGTCCATGATATCAACGTAAATGCCGTCGCCCCGGGAATCACTGCTACAGGGATGACCCAAGTGATAGGAAACGCGGAAGCCCTCCAGCGTGTCGCTTCTAGCGGTCCGTTGGAGAACTTGTTCCACCGAGTCTCACAGCCGGAAGATGTCGCCGCGGCGATTGTTTTTCTGTGTCTGCCCGCCAGCAGACAAATCACGGGACAGACGAGCCATACGAGGGCGGGAGCGGGGGTCTGACGCGTCAATGCTTTTCCCCCGGCGCTGAAGGCCCGGGCTACACGCCAGCGCCGGCTCAAGCCGGCTTTCAGCCCCGTTAACAGGGCGTTGTTAAGTAGCCCGGAGTCTTTAGCTCCGGGCGAAGCTTGTGGACTCTTCTCAGACTGAAGAATTCTTTGTACACTCTTAAAAACTCAAGGTTGACGTGTAATTAACTGCCTGCACTCCCCAAAGGAGGGAATGAATGTCATACGATCTCCTCATTAAGAACGGAACTGTTGTTGATGGCACGGGCGCTCCGCAATATCAGGCGGATATCGCTGTCGCTGCCGGCAAAATTGCCGACATCGGCAAGATTACCGAAGGCGCGAAGAAAACCGTTGACGCTTCTGATCTGATTGTTTCCCCAGGCTTTATTGATCCGCATACACACTACGATGCACAGATCTGTTGGGACCCGCTGATGACGTCTTCCTCATGGCATGGCGTGACCAGTTTGGTGATGGGCAATTGCGGTGTGGGGATCGCGCCATGTAAGCCTGACGTGCGTGAAATTGCAGCGTGGGACTTAGTCAATGTCGAAGCGATTCCTTTCGACGTCCTTACCAAAGGAATCACCTGGGAATGGGAAACCTTTCCACAATATATGGACGCCGCCGCCAAACGCGGCTCTGGCATTAACTTGGGGTTTCTTGCGCCGCTCACGCCTTTCCGTCACTTCGTCATGGGTGAGGAGTCGATGGATCGCGCGGCGACACCGGAAGAAACCGCAAAAATCAAAGCTTTGATTAAAGAAGCCGTTGCCGCTGGCGCGATGGGGTTCACTACCAGTTTTATTGCCCAACATATTGGCTACAAAGGACGCCCGCTGGCGTGCCGACAAGCCAATATGGAGGAGTTTAAAGCGTACAGTAATGCTCTCAAGGAACTCGGGAAGGGCAGTATTGAACTCGCGTTGACCAATGACATCTCCGTAGTGGATGAGCGGGAATATGCTTTGTTGGATCTTCTGCTGACCGAAAGTGGGCGCCCTGTGACTTGGTTGGCGTTGCTTAATCGCGATGACAAACCAGATGTGTGCCAAAACACGCTTCGTTCCACAGCGGCGCTGTTGCAGAAAGGCGCCGTGCCGCAAGTAAGCTGCCGCCCGCTGATTATCCAAATCGATTTGCGTATGCCGTTTATCTTCTCGAACCTGCCGTGCTGGGCCCCGGCGTTCCAGCGGCCAGTGGAGGAACAGAAACAGTTCTACCGTGACGCAAAGTTCCGCGCCGCGTTCCGCAAAGAGATGGAATCTCCCAAAGTCTTCTCGGGTCGCTGGGATCGTGCGATCGTGCATGAAGTGAAAAATCCCGCGCTGCGTCCTTTGCTTGGCAAATCCGTCGCTGAGATCGCCAAAGAGCGGGGCAAAGATGGCTTAGACACTTTCTTGGATTTAGCCATCGAAGACGACCTTCAGTTGCAGTACACCTATGAACTTTTTAACGCCACTGAAGAGCGCATTCCTGAACTGATTAGCGATCCCCGCGTGATGATCGGTCTCTCTGACGGCGGAGCCCACGTCGATATGCTGTGTGACGCCGGCTATTGCACCTACTTGTTGGGTACGTGGGTGCGGGACAAAGGGGTCCTCACAGTTGAGCAAGCTGTGAAACGCTTGACGACCGAACCGGCAGCTTTCTTTGGCATCACTCAGCGGGGAAAAATCCAAAAAGGACTGGCAGCTGACTTCGCGATTTTTGATCTGAAGACCGTGGGATCACAGAAGCGTGGGGAGATGCGCAACGACTTGCCCGGCGGCGGACGCCGGCTCGTGATGCCCGCACGCGGCGTGGAATACACGATCGTGAATGGGGCAGTGTTGTATGAGCATCAGAAATATACCGGGGCAATGCCGGGGCAAGTGCTGCGCTCCGGGGTTGCGTAAATGTTAACAGTGTTGTCCTTTTGCATAAAGCAACAAAGGAGGAACTTATCATGGCGAAAAGTACAGAGACCTTAGTACAAGAAATGCTCGATCGCGAAGAGATTCGCACCTTGCCGGTACGGTATTGCGATTGCGTCTGGCAAAAGAATGTGGACGGCTACGCCAATCTGTTCACCGAAGATGGTTCGTTTGGGACGAACGATCCTAGTCTCCCACGAGCGCAAGGGCGCGCGGCGCTGCACTCAATGATCGGCGGGCAGTTGGATGTCTCAAAACCGCGGCCCTTTATCCACAACCATGTGGTTGAACTCCTGGGACCGGATAAGGCCAAAGGCACGTGCTACGTGGAAGTGCGCCTCTTGCGAGACGGCAAAAAGTGGTTGATGACCGGCTGGTACAATGACGAATATGCAAAAGTGGGCGGCGAGTGGAAGTTCAAGTCACGCCAAATCACCACCGACTCCTTTGGTCCGGTGACTGACAATTAACGACTTATCAACATAAGAACTTGCCGATTTGGCAATCGGGCGCCACTGCTGGCTTGTCCAGCAGTGCTAGAGAGCGAAAATACCCATTGGAGGGAACCATGCGCGACGGATTTAAAATTGTTGACACAGACTCTCACATGATGGAGCCGGAAGACTTGTGGGAACGCCACATGGAAGACGCCTACAAGTCGCAAGCGCCTAAAATGGGCCAGGCGCCTGGCTCAGGGCGGCGCACCTTCATTGTCGAGGGCGAGTCGTTTACCCGTGAAAAGGGCAAGTACCCGATGGCGGCCCCGGCGTTTTTGAAGGCCGCCCAGAAAGCCATGGACCGTTTTGATCGTGCGCGTAAGACGGGCTTCAGCGCCCAGAGTCGGCTGGACGATATGAATGAGCAGGGTGCGGACGTACAGATCCTCTATCCCACCTTCACTGGCCAGATGCTCGGGCGTGAGTTTTACGACACCAAACTGCTGGCTGCCTGCTGCCGCGCGTATAATAACTGGGCGACCGAGTATACCTCGGTTGCACCAGATCGTCTGCGCTGGGCGGCGGCGCTCCCTATGCAAGACGTGGAAGAAGCCATCAAAGAAGCCTGGCGCGCGGCCCAGAATGGTTGCGTCAGCTACTACATGCGCCCCAACCCAGTGCGAGGGCGCACTCTGTGGAGCGAGGACTACCTGCCGCTGTGGAAAGAAATCGAGAAGATCGGCAAACCGATTTCAACACACGACTCTGCCTCGGCGTCGGTGCCGTCGTTTGGCGACCGGATGGAGACTCACACTAGTGGTCACATCTTGTCACATCCGTTTGAAGCGATGGCGGCGATGGCGG
>CAZUFQ010000437.1:0-6191 GCA_964618735.1 uncultured Enterobacteriaceae bacterium | reverse complement strand
CTCAGTGACGCCAAACGCCAGCTCGTCGCCTCTCGTCTTGCCAAGCGGCTGCGTCACTTTGGCTTCTCCACCTTTTCCCAATACTATCACTATCTCGAGACCCAGGACCCGTGTGGAGAAGAACGTCTGCAGATGGTCAACTGCATCACCACGAACAAGACCGACTTTTTTCGTGAGAGCCATCATTTTGATTTTCTCCGTGACCAGGTTTTTCCCGAGCTGCGCGAACGCGCGCTTCAGGGCGGACCTCGGCGATTACGTATTTGGAGCGCGGCGTGTTCGAGCGGAGAAGAGCCCTACACCATCGCTCTCACTGTTCGTGAAGAATTTCCGGCGCACTGTGGGTGGGACATCAGAATTCTAGCCTCAGATATTGATACCGACATTCTCCACCGCGCGGAACGCGGCGTGTATACCATGGAGCGGCTTGCCGGAATGCCCGAGCCTTTCCGGCGCAAATATTTTTTGCGAGGCAAGGGAAAGTGGGAAGGTTCCGTGCGGGTGCGGCCGGAGCTGCAGGAGTTGGTCACCTTCCGCAGAATCAACTTCATGGACCCTACCTGGCCCATTCATACGCGCTTCGACGTGATCTTTTGTCGAAATGTCATCATCTATTTCGACCGGGAGACGCAACGGCGGCTCTTCGAGCGCTTGCGAAGGTATCTACATGAGGACGGCTACCTAATGGTTGGGCATTCGGAGAGCCTGCACTGGCTTGCCGATCTCTTCGTGCCCCTACGCGGCACGATTTACCGACCACGCTCAGCCAAGAGAGACCAATGAAGAGCATCCCCGCGGACCTCAAGAAAGTCAACATCCATATCGGAGGTGTTTGCGCAAGCCATAGTCCGATGGTGGTGCGGACAGTGCTGGGCTCTTGTATTGCTATGTGTCTTTTTGATCCTGTTTCACTCCTCGGCGGTATGAACCATTTTATGTTGCCCAGCGGCGGAGGCGATGCCGGACTGCCCACTCGCTTCGGCGTGCACGCAATGGAAATGCTGATTAACCAGTTAATGCAGCTCGGTGCGGACCGCCGGCGACTCCAGGCCAAAATGTTCGGCGGGGCGAATGTGTTGGACCTCCAAGGGTCTCACTTAAAGGTTGCGGAGAAAAATCGCCGTTTCGCCCGCGAGTTCCTTGAGACAGAAGGAATTCCCCTGGTTGCGCAGCGCGTCGGGGGCGTCGAGCCGCTGCAGGTGTATTTTTTTACGCATACGGGGAAGGTCTGGGTCAAGGCGTTGCGGAGAGACAGTGTGAAACAGCTCCTTGATCAAGAAGACAGTTACCGCGTGAAGGTGACGGCGGAAGCTTTGCATTCGCAAGCAAACAATGTGACCCTGTTTTGAACATGCTCTTTTCGTGCGACATGTGCAGCGAGTATGTGAAGCGGTGAGCTTGCTGCAGTCGCGCTGACCTCATGAAAAGGAGATAGTAGGGTGCACGATGAATAAAGCGAAAGTTCTTGTTGTCGATGATTCCGCCTTGATGCGGCAGCTGCTGACCAAGCTGCTTTCGCAAGACTCTGCCCTGGAGGTTGTCGGCGCGGCTCCAGATCCATACATTGCCTGGGAGAAAATCAAGGCGTTGCGGCCGGATGTCCTCACGCTTGATGTGGAGATGCCCCGCATGGACGGGCTCACGTTCCTGGAGAAACTCATGCGTCTCCATCCGTTGCCTATCGTGATGGTCTCGTCGCTCACCGAGAAAGGCTGCGAAGTGACTCTACGCGCCTTGGAGTTAGGAGCGATTGATTTTATCACCAAACCAAAGATCGACGTCAAAAACAGCACGCTCGAACTGGCCGAGGAAATTATCGCCAAAGTGAAGACCGCAGCGCGGGTTCGAATGCAGGCTAAGCAACGTGCTCTGGGTAACGACCAGACTCACGCCCTTCCTTATAAAAGCGAGGCGTTGCTCAAGAGCACGCATAAAGTGATCGCCGTTGGGGCCTCAACTGGCGGGACTGAGGCGCTTCGCGATTTCTTGACTGTGATGCCTGCTGACTCGCCCGGGATTGTCATCGTACAGCACATGCCGGAAAAATTCACACGCTCCTTCGCGGAACGTCTGGACAGTCTCTGCCAGATTCGCGTGCATGAGGCGCAGGATGGGGACCGCATTCTGCCTGGCCATGCTCTGCTCGCGCCGGGCAGTTATCATATGGAAGTGACCCGTAGCGGGGCCAATTACAGCGTTCGCGTGTTTTCCAGTGAGCCGGTAAATCGTCATCGTCCTTCTGTTGACGTGCTGTTTCATTCGTGCGCTCGGTATCTGGGCGGCAATGCTGTAGGTGTAATTTTAACCGGCATGGGCAACGATGGCGCGCGTGGGTTGCTCGCGATGCGTCAGGCCGGAGCGCATACGATCGCGCAGGATGAGGCGAGTTGTGTTGTGTTTGGCATGCCAAAGGAAGCCATTGCCCTCGGAGGGGCGGAAGAAGTCGTGTCTCTGCAGAAAATTCCAGCCAGCGTGCTGCAGATGCTCGCGAAATAGTACTCCATTACCTGGATGTTAATAGGGGCCTCATTCTGAGGTGGTAGGCCGAAGAATCTCATGAACGGTCTTTCCCCGGTGAACTTCTGACGTTCACCGGCATTATTGACATAGGCCAAAGTATCACTTTGTGAGTAAAGAACCTCGGCGCGGGGCCGGGCGTTCCAAGAGCCAGAGCAGATCGCCGCTTTTCACCGACGTCTAATACTCTGTCAATCTCTAAACTTTACGGCTTGCTCATGCCCGGGCTCTGCCTGGGCATGGCATACGGTTATGATGCTCCCGCAGCCGGGGCTGGCGTTCCCAGGCAGAGCCTGGGAACGAGATGGTTTTCGCTGTCGTCTTCGTCAAAAATTCCTGACTTGATTATTTAGTCTTCATTTTTTTGACAACCACGCTCACGTTGCAAATTTCTCCGCGTGGAATCGGATGTTCTTGCCTTTGCGAGCGCTGTTGGAGAGGTGTTTTTTCCTAGTGAAACCTGATTCCTGCGCACGAAAGCCTGGCATCCTTCATGCTTATTCACAGGGCGGGGGAAGCATTTTTTCTTCCGAGCAGACTCAGATTTTTCCGGAAGCGCCGATACCCAGGTCATAGCTGCGTAACACTTGGAGGGAGGTGCACCTATGGGTGACATGGATGACATCGTCAAAGATTTTCTGGTCGAAAGTTATGAGAACCTCGACCAGCTCGACCGTAATTTTGTCGCACTCGAAAAAGATCCTACCTCGCATGAACTGCTGTCTTCTATCTTCCGCACCATTCACACAATTAAAGGGACGTGTGGTTTTCTAGGATTCGCCAAGCTCGAATCCGTCGCGCATGTAGGAGAAAGTCTTCTCAGTCGTTTGCGAGATGGCGTCCTGGGGCTAACCCCTGCGATTACCTCGGCCTTATTGACGATGGTAGACGCTATCCGGGAAATGTTGGCCTGCATTGAGTCGACCGAGCAGGATGGCGATGGCGACTACTCTACGTTAATTGCGACATTAACGCAGTTGCAAGAAGGAAAGCCGATTGCAGCAAACACAGAAGCAAGCGTGGAAGCTAAGATTCCAGATCCTCAAATGCCGGTTGTCGCTCCCGCGTTTGGCGAGGTGCTGCTTGAGAAAGGCGATGTCAGCGAGGAAGAGCTTATTAGGGCGCTCACGCAGCAAGCCAATGGAGATAAACGAAAGCTTGGGGAAATTCTTGTTGACCAAGGCGTCCTCGAACCCCAGCAGGTCGCTGAAGCCCTGCAAACGCAGAGCGAAGAACGTGCGCAGTCCAAAGAGACATCTCAACTGAAAGACGCGCCCCAGGCCCCCAATGACGCCCGCTCTGCTCTTTCCGATAGCACGATCCGTGTTGATGTCGGTTTGCTCGACAAACTGATGAATCTCGTTGGAGAACTCGTGCTCGCGCGGAACCAAGTCCTGCAATTTACCTCCCAACAAAAAGACACGACGTTCGCGGCGACCTCACAGCGACTCAATTTGATTACGACCGAGTTGCAAGAAGGGGTCATGAAAACGCGCATGCAGCCGATCGGCACCGTGTGGAGCAAGTTGCCGCGGGTCGTGCGGGACCTCGCGATGGCCTGTGGCAAACAGGTGCGGGTGGAGATGGAAGGGAAAGAAACCGAACTCGATAAGACTCTCGTCGAGGCCATCAAAGATCCGCTCACTCATATGGTGCGCAATTCCGTCGATCATGGGATCGAAAAACCCGAGGTGCGAATCGCGGCGGGAAAGCCGGCCGAAGGTGTTTTATCGCTGAAAGCCTACCATGAAGGCGGCCAAGTCAACATCGAAATCACTGATGACGGCGGCGGCGTCAACTTCGAGCGTGTGAAGCAAAGAGCACTGGAGCGCGGCTTTATCACGCCGGAACAAGCCGCGCGTATGACTGACCGAGAAGTAACGGGCCTCATTTTCCTGCCGGGATTCTCCACCGCCGAGAAGGTGACCAACGTGTCCGGTCGGGGCGTAGGGATGGACGTCGTCAAGACGAACATCGAGAAAATCGCCGGGACGATCGAATTGCAAAGCAAACCTGGTCAGGGAACCATTTTCAAAGTCAAAATTCCGCTTACGCTCGCGATTATCCCGGCGCTGACGGTCACCAGCGCTCGAGATCGATTTGCGATTCCGCAAGTGAGCCTGGTCGAGCTGGTCCGTCTTGAAGGAGAAGAAGCACGTAACGGCATCGAGATGATTCACGGCGCGCCGGTCTACCGCTTACGCGGCAACCTGCTGCCAATCGTGTATCTGAATCGTGAGCTTGAGGTCGATGACAGCCGCATAACGAGTGGAGAGCCGCTGGAACACGCTCTCAATATCGTGGTCTTACAAGCGGACGATCGTCAGTTCGGCCTGGTTGTTGATGATATTAACGACACGCAGGAAATCGTCGTCAAACCGCTTGGGAAGCAACTGAAAGGGCTGTCTGTCTTCGCTGGGGCCACCATCATGGGCGATGGGAAGGTCGCGTTGATTCTCGACGTGCTTGGGATCGCACAGCACGCCGGCGTGGTGGCCGAAGTGCGCGACCGCGTGGTGGGAGAAAAAGTCGTGCACCTGCAGGAACAAGAAGTTGTCGATAAGCAGACCCTGCTCCTCTTCCGCGTGGGAGAAGAAGGACGGATGGCTATCCCGTTGTCGCAAGTAGCGCGGCTGGAAGAGTTCTCCGCAGCGAAAATCGAAAAAACCGGCTTGCAGGAAGTTGTGCAGTACCGCGGACAGATCATGCCGCTCCTGCGCCTTTCGCAAATGTTAGGACTTTCGTCTCAAGAAGAGCGAGACCCGCTGCAGGTCGTTGTTTACTCCTATCAAGGGCGCAGCGTCGGACTCGTCGTCGATCGTATTGTTGACATTGTGGAAGAGCAGGTGACGGGGCAAAGCCGCTCCACTCGAGAAGGCATTATCGGGTCCGCCGTCATCCAGCAACACGTCATGGATCTTGTGGACGTGCCTGGCGTCATCCGTATGGTCGATCCGATGTTTTTTGAGGCGGAAGCGGCGTGAAAAAAGTAGCCAGGAGCCGGCATTCAGTAGTCAGTAGGAAAACACGCTTGTACCCGTTCCATGCTGACTACTGGCTCCTGACTACTGACTATTCATCATTCAATTCAGGTGGAGGGTATCGCACATGTCTGACGAACATAAATTCTGCACCTTCACACTCGACGGCCTCTTATTCGGCGTTGAAGTGCTGAAGGTCCAAGAAGTTATTCGTTACTTGGAAATGACTCGGGTGCCGCTGGCGCCGGCGGTGGTCCGCGGGCTCATCAATTTGCGCGGTCAGATTGTGACAGCAATTGATTTACGCCGTCGCTTGGAGTTCAGCGAACGCCCCGCTGACCAATCGCCAATGAACGTTGTCATTCGTACGGATGACGAAGCAGTGAGTTTCCTTGTCGATGAGATTGGGGACGTCCGAGAGGTGGAGGAAGAGTTGTTTGAGCAACCGCCGGAAACTCTCAAAGGCGTGGCGCGTGAACTCATCCGCGGAGCCTACAAGCTCAAAGACCGGCTGTTATTAGTGTTGGATACGGAGAAAGCAGTACAAGTTGCTGCGTAAGGGGGAGGGGCTCATCATGCCTAATCTTCTCCGGCCTCGCTTTGCCACAAGCGGATTGCGAACACCCCTTTTGTAAAGATCGCGCGTGATGCGAGGAATTGACACGGAAGAAAGAGCAACAAGTAAAAACGAAT
>CAZUFQ010000436.1:0-6232 GCA_964618735.1 uncultured Enterobacteriaceae bacterium | reverse complement strand
GTGCTCGTGACCGCCGCCCGCGTGCGGATCTAGGGAAACTTGAAAGGACCCATCCGGGCGGCGGCCCGAGACGGCCAGCGTTAGCGCCCCAGGATAGGCATCCCGCTTGCGGATGGGAATAAACCTGAAGGGGCGCGGTTGGGCAGCAAACGGTGACCGGGGCCGTTGGGCCATAGCGCCAGGCTCATACGACGGGACGCCGCCACGATGAACACGGTTGCATCATTCGAGAAATTAGTTTGTAGTGCCGTCGTGTCTCCCCACGGGCATCCCGAGCATGGTCAGCACTCGGGGACGGTCCGTGTCTTCATCAAGTGCTGGCTTGTCGTCTCATCTAGCTTTAGGGAGGTATTGTCATGCAGCGTTTCCTGAGTTCCAGTTGGCAGAACGTCACGTTGGTCGTCCTCCTCACGTGCTGCCAAGTCTTTCCCCCCGCCGCGTTTGCCAAATCGCCGGTCAAGCTGAAGAACTTCGTCGGAGCGATCGACTTCTCGACCGAGAGAACTTCGCTGTTTGTTCTCGAAGGGACCGCATCACACCTGGGACAGTACACAGCCCACGGTGAAGTCGATTTTTCCCCTGGCGCGGAAGCAGGAACGCTGGTCGGTGACGGGGTTGTCGTGTTCGAGGCCGCCAACGGTGATCTGCTGGTTGGGGTGGCGACCTGGGAGGTTGACGCCGAAGTTAATGGCGAGCGCGCCAGTCACGTCCATTTTTCGTGGCGCGATTCCATTGAGTTCAGTGATGGAACAATCGCCTTGAGTACCGGACGTTTCGTGGGAGAGCGACCTCCGGGCCTCGTGGTCATCGCCATTATTGCGGTTTTGATTGGCTTGCTCTACCCCGCTGTGGTCAAGTGTGGGCCTGGTGGTGTAGGGTGCTGAAGTCGAGGCCATGTCCGGTTCTGATCGGTGCGCTCCTGCCTGTATGCAAAAGTTGTGAGCGACTGACCTCCCTAGCACAGTCGCGCTCGCCATCCTGGCGTCTGTTTCGGGCGCCATGGAGGGAGAAACAAAGGCGCCCGGAACCGATTCTCTAGCCCATGGACGTCGATACGACCTAACTCTACGCTCCAGCGCATCGCCTCCCGGTGGCGGTTCAGGAGAAGCGGAAAGGCCACGGTGGGGCAGCTCACGGTGACTAGGCGTGTTAGGCGGCGCGAAGAGCACGGATCATGATGCAGCGACTCAATCGAAAAACTAACCCACGGGTGATCGGCGGACGGGTGCAGAAGAAACACAATCATACCCTGACTGTCACCTACTGGAACACGCTGCAACCGATACCCGTCATTGACAAGGAGCGTCCCGGCCCCGGCTATCGTCACTATCTCCGCAAAAAGGACGTCGCAGCTTTCATCAAGCTCCTTCCTGATTGGGGCGAGTTGTCACAAGGACTTGACGCGGTCTTACTGGCAGCAGGCCGTTCCACCTGTGAGGGTTGGTATGATGTCGGTATTGTCGGACTTTGTGCCTGGGCAAGCGATCCCTGGAGGAAAGTGACTACAGAGTTCTATGCAGAGCATGAGCTAATCCTGGCCCGGCTAGGAGTAGCGTGTGAGCCACAGAAGGAGGGGTATCTTTGCAAATTTACCGCAGGCACGGTTCGAGCTTACCAACTCTTGCATATTTTCTTGCATGAGTTGGGGCATCACCACGATCGCATGACGACTCGCCGCCGGTGCAGTAGTGGACGTGGGGAAAGTTATGCAGAGTACTATGCTCACCGTTACGAGCAAGAAGTCTGGGCGCGGTATGTGGAGACCTTCGCTCTTGAGTAAAAAGCGCCAGCTAACAAGCGTCCTCCAGCAGACGCGGCCCCGCTCACGGGTTGGAATGAACGTGAAAGGGTGCGGTTAGGACCTTGCCGCTGAGGACGACCGTTAGGCTCTCGCCTGTTCGCTTTTGGTGATGGAATTCGAATCCTTTACCTCTATCAACCAAGTTAACGCGTTCAGCGGCCGACTTGATACGGCCACAGCGACTTCTCTCATCAACCAAGCCCAACAGATCCGCGCCCAGCTGGGGTGTAGCTAAGAGGAGGAACATGGTAGATAATATGGATCATCTGTGAAGGAGAAATTGGAGACGACGCGTGCAGATGGCTGAGGTTATTAATAACTGAACGCGCCGAACAACTCATTCGAGTAGACGCGCCATCGGCATGAGAGCTAAGGATTAGATTGAGGGCACGCCGCTCAATTCAGGCGTTAGCTGACATTTTTGTGACTTCCAGAGAAAAGGAAGGAGAGCATGGCTGAGGATCGCTATTTTGCCGACCACACCACAGAGGAGTCCGAACGTGAACGCCTTCGTCTTTTGGAGCAAATCGAAGACCTACGTTCACAGCGACATTTAGGCGCGCTGGGCATTCAACGCGGTTGGCGTTGTCTGGAAGTGGGGGCGGGACACGGATCAATCGCCCGCTGGTTGGCCGAGCAAGTTGGTCCCCAGGGATTGGTGGTGGCGACCGACATCAATCCGCGCTTCCTCACGGAGATCCAATTGCCCAACGTTGAGGTGCGGCGGCACGATATCCGGACTGATCCTTTAGAACCCCACACGTATGATCTGGCGCACTGCCGAGGGGTTTTAGCGCACTTGCAAGAACCCCACTTAGTGGTCAGGCGGATCGTGGAGGCGTTACGGATTGGCGGATGGCTTGTAATCGAGGAAGGCGATTTATCATCGATGCGCGCGGTTGACGAGAATCATCGACTCGCGGAGTCCTTCAATGGGCAGAACCGAGTGATCATTGAGCGGATCATACAGGCGAAGTTGTTTGCCCCGACTTTCGGTCCTAGGGTCCGCAGTCTCTTGGAAGAGGCAGGACTAAGCGAAATCGACAATACGGGGATGCAGTTCATAGCGCGCGGTGGAGAGCTGCCGGCCAGACAGTACAGCATGTCCCTACTCGTGCTGGTGGCGCGTGGTATCTTTTCGCACGCAGAGTGCGCCGATATCCAAAAGGCTTGCGAGGATCCAAGTTTCAGCTTCATCACTCGTAGTACCTTTGCGGCGTGGGGCAAGCGCGCCAGCTAACCACGCTGTGCGCGTGACCGCCGTCCGCTTGTGTCCTTCCCTAACCTCGAACGGGGCGGTAGGGCAGCGGCCCTTGAACTCGAAGGTTAGCCTTCTTACAAGGTGTCAATTTTGTCATCCTCAGAAGCCCGACGAAAAGTGGGCTTTGAGTTGCATGCCCTCCAAGGTTGTCGTGTCCCCGGCAAATACCAACCTCAGACCCTAACAAGTGACGAACAAGAGGGCTCTCAATTGTTGCATCGGGTGCATACAACGCCAGGGCTGCGTCGAGGTCCTTCTTTCCTAACGCCTCATCCCAGGCGTGTATAGATGTACTCCACCGCGCGGATCAACTCTTGCGGATTACGGGGTTGCGCTTCATCGCGTTGATTCATAACTATCCCTTTCTTTGATTATAGGTTAACAGAGTGGCCAACATTCAGTGTCGAACCAAGCATCTCCACTGCTCGCTGTGCCGCTAATCTAACGCAGCTACATTTCGATCTGCATCGAAGCTTCGACTATGCTGCGCACGCCACTCGTGCTACAGTCCACAAGTGATCCATGTTGGGACCGACATTGACCCAGATATCGCCTCTACCGCCGCGCTGATTGGCGATCCGTCGCGTGCGAGAATCTTGGCGGCGCTAGCAGATGGGAGGGCGCTCCCCGCGGGTGAACTTGCTCGCGTCGCGCGAATCACGCCGCAGACCGCCAGCACCCATCTCGACAAATTGTTCAGGGGCCATCTGGTGGCGGTCGAAGTTCAGGGCCGGCATCATTATTATCGCTTGCGCGATGCTCACGTTGCTGAGCTGCTCGAGTCGCTGTCGAGATTGTCGCTTCCTGCGCCAGCGTTAACGACTGCACAGAACGACAGGGCGCAGAGACTGCGGTTCGCCCGCACCTGCTATGGACATTTAGCGGGACAGCTCGGCGTAGCGGTGACGCAGGCTTTGAGCGCGGGAAATTTCCTTTGCAATGGCGATGCGGAGTACCAAGTGACGCCCGAAGGCGAGGCATGGTTTGCTGCGCTTGGAATCAAGATCTCATCGCTCACGCAGCGACCGCTTGCCCGGCGCTGTCTTGATTGGAGCGAACGGCGGCATCACCTCGCTGGCGCGCTCGGGGTCGCATTCCTCAAGCGAATGATTGAGCTGAATTGGGTCGCGAGGGTGCGCGAAAGCCGAGCCCTGCGCTTGAGTGATCGTGGCAGAGTCGCCTTGCGATCTAAGTTGAAAATAGAGCTCTAACCTAGGCCTAACTCACGGTTGGAGCGAACCGACGTTCCACTGGCCGTTCAACCGTAGGCGTTAGGCAAAAAAGGAGAGTCAATGCAAGATTCAATGGTAACGACAGCTCCTATGTTGCCTGGCTACAAAGCTGTTCGAAATCTAGGCGTTGTTCGCGGCCTCACCGTTCGTTCGCGTTCCGTCGTGGGAAAATTTTTTGGCGGTTTGCAATCGCTATTCGGAGGCAACATCACGATCTACACGGATCTTTGCGAACGGGCTCGGGCCGAGACCTATCAACTCATGTGCGAGCATGCCCAACAAAAAGGCGCGAATGCTATCATTGCAATGCGGTATGACGCCACAGAGCTTATGGCTGGTCTCACTGAGGTTCTTTGTTATGGTACGGCAGTCGTGGTCGAACGCGAATAGAGAGGCTTTATGCATCGCGATGTTGCTCTGATAACTGGCGGAAACTCGGGAATTGGCTTCGAGTGCGCCCGCCAGCTCGCGCGCCAGGGATGGCAGGTGCTCATCGCCAGCCGAAACCGTGAGGCGTCGGTGCAGGCCGTGCGGCAAATTGCTCAGGAGAGCGGCGTCGAAGCGGCCTCCGAAGCTAGCCTCGACCTCGGTTCTCTCGCCTCTGTGCGCGCTCTTGTGAAAGAGATTGAACAACGGGACCTCCCGCTCCGAGCGTTGGTTTGCAATGCCGGGCTCCAGATAATCAACGGACCGCAGTTCTCATCAGATGGCTTCGAGCGCACGTTTGCCGTGAACCACCTCGGTCACTTCTTGCTTACTAACCTGCTCCTGACGCGTCTTATCGCAACAGGGTCGGCGCGAATCGTAATCGTGTCCTCTGGGGTACACGATCCCAAGCGGAAGACAGGGATGCCGAGGCCTGCGGTGACAGATCTGAAAACGCTCTCTACAACCGGTGGCCCGCGTGAAGGCGCATACGAGGGACGCCTCGCTTATGTAAACAGCAAACTTTGTAACCTCTGGTTCGCTTACGAACTCGTGCGCCGCATGGAGACCGCGCACTTGTTGAAGGACGAGCGGCAACTGACGGTGAGCGGCTTCGACCCGGGTCTCGTGCCGGGCTCCGGTCTGGCGCGCGACTACTCGTCTGCCCTTCGCTTTATCTGGGATCATATTCTTCCCGGTGTCGCCCAAGTGCTCACGCTCGCGGTTCCTCACATTAGTACGGCGCAGAAGTCAGGGGATGCGCTCGCACGTTTAGTGCTTGACCCGACGCTTGAGGGTGTTTCTAGGAAATACTTTCCCTCGCACACTCGCTGGCAGGCTGCACCCTCGTCAGATATGTCTTATGATCTCGGGCAAGCGCATGCTCTCTGGGAAGAAAGCGTCCGGATGACTGGCTTGACGCCAGAAGAGTCCCCGCTCGTACGCCGCTAAGGGAGTGATGCGGTGACTTTTGTGGCGAACGGCGCAGCAACTACAAAGTAAACTGACGAAGACGAAGATAGCGCCCATTGATCACCGTCAGTCTATCAACGATAAGCAACGATAAGGAGGATGATTATGGATATCGGGCTTTTGTTTCCCTTTCGGAATCCGCCACAATGGCGTAAACCCTTCCCCCAGTTCTATGCCGAGCAGCTTCGGCAAATGCAGATAGCGGAGACCTTTGGATACGACACCATCTGGCTCACCGAACATCACTTTGCGGAAGATGGGTACTCCCCTTCCCTGCTGCCGATCGCTGGCGCCATTGCCGGAATGACCAAGCGTGTCAGAATCGGCACCTTTCTTTTACTCTTACCGTTGCATAACGCAGTGCGCGTTGCCGAAGACGCAGCCACGGTCGATATCCTCGCTAACGGTCGTTTCGACTTGGGGCTCGGACAGGGCTATGCGCCGGCGGAATTTGAAGGTTACGGTATTCCTCGCAATGAACGGGCGTCCCGCATGGAAGAGGGAATTGCGGTTATTCGCGGGATGTGGACGCAGGACCCC